>JAULZL010000145.1:5543-5908 GCA_032117355.1 Candidatus Nanopelagicales bacterium | reverse complement strand
TCTGCCCGGGGCCACCGCAGAAAGTCGTTGCACCGCAATGGAATCATTCACTCCAGACACCTTGCACGCTCGGATGAAATCCGTCCCAGGCGCAGACTCCCATTCTCAGGAGCGTCAGGTACACCTGGGCGACCGCGATGCCGGCCGTGACGATGGCGGTGACCGGCCACGCCATGGCCAGCAATCCGAGCGCCACTCACAGAGCAACCACACTGGCCTTCGCCGCTAGTGAGGACTCGGGGCCGTAGATGGCTCTCGCCGGGATCATTTGAGCGAGGAATTCGATCACGACCACCGCCGGGCGAACGATCACGCTCACCAGGGCTAGCACCTGTCAAGGCCGCACTATCCGAAGGCGGAGACGA
>JAULZL010000145.1:0-5533 GCA_032117355.1 Candidatus Nanopelagicales bacterium | reverse complement strand
CACTCCCACGGTGACGATTACGCCGATCACTACCGCCGCCGTGGCCAGACCTGAGCCACCCGTGCCCGTGGACCTTGTTGCCGCGCGGGCTTTCCGACCTGAGCTGATGGCTATGACCGGAAGAGCAAATGCGAGGAGAGCAACCAGGCCCACAAACACGAACGAGAGGACTTTGACCCAGACCGGGTTGGCTGGCTCGTAGGCGATCATCGCGGCACCGAACCAGGCGGTGAACTCGATGAAGACCAGGATCGGGCAAAGGATCAGGCTCACCAAGGCCAGCACGAAAGCCGTGACAGGCCGCTTCATGGCATGTACCTCGGTATGGCTAACACGGACCAACCGTAATGCCTAATCGTGACTTGCCCAAGGGATGTGCTGAAGCGCCGGTCGAAGTCTGCCCCTCGCGGGTTTGACGTCATTGCCGCCCCGCCTGCGTCGCCCAAAGGCAACTGGGACCAGTATGCAAACCCGCAACCCTTCCGTCATGAAAACAATCGTCGATCCCCAAGCCAGCGCGGTTTGATCCGGTCTCCAAAACTCGCTCTTCACGGATTCTTCTGTCGCTTCTCGTCATCAAACTCGCACGGACGGCGCCAAGCCGTCGAGCTGACAGCCCGACATGCACCGCTACGAAGTCAGCATCGAAAGGGCAACGGACACCCTTGCTGCCACTCCATAGCCCCACTAGCCTTCACGGATCATTGTGTCGGCCCGGGAGGAACCACATGTCCATTGAAGAAATCGAAATAGCTAAGCAGTCAGAACCCCCCAGGACCGGTTTCGTCGGTGCGATCAAGAAGGGCTTTCGGGGCTACGTCGTCTGGAATGCACGGTCCTCCCGAGCCGAATACTGGTGGTGGACCCTTTTCGCCATCATCGTCGCGCTCGTGGCCACAACCATCGACTCCATCTTCTTTTCCACAAACATGATGATGGATACCGGCCCGGTGAGTTTGATCAGTTCTCTGGCCCTTTTCCTACCCGGCTTGTCGCTCTGGATTCGGCGTCTGCACGACACGGATCGCACCGGTTGGTGGGCCTGGATCGTGCTGGTCCCCTTCATTGGCTTGATCGTGTCACTGGTCTTCACGCTACTGCCGTCAAAGATGGGTCCAACGCGTTGGAACAAGCGCATCTAGAAGTAGTTCAAGTTCCGCTTACTCTGGGGTGACCATTGGTCGCCCCAGAGCGCTTTTGAGGGCGGCAGCAGCGATCGATCACCCACGCTCGATCCGAGGAACGCCAACCGGCGTCTCAGTCAGCCTCACGCCCAATCGACGGTCTGAGGGGCCAGCGCCCATAGGTCCACAGGATTGGTTCGCGTTCGTGTTGACGCCAGCGCGGCTAGCCCAATCCGGAGGGCCTCGTTGGCTGGCTTCACGACGCGGCCGTCCTGATGGGAATTGCCCTATCAAGTCGTCATCGAACCGCTTCTCGACCAACCGTCATGGGTCTTCAATGCGTATCGTTTCGGTGAGTAGTTCGCGGACAAATCCGCCGGATCAAGGAGTAGGAGTGGTTATGTCCACCAAAGCGAGGCTGGTCACTGTTGCTGCATCCGCGCTTGCATGTCTTTCCATCACCGGCTGCAGTTTCGGTGCTAGCACGCTGAACACCGACAACCTCGCCCCCGCGATCGAGGAGGTGGTGGGCGTGCCTGTCACGGTCGAATGCCCCGAGGACATCCCGATCCAGCAGGGCCTCGTGACCGATTGCATGGTCTCCGATGGCACTCAGACCAAGGGCCTGCGCGTCACCCAGACGGACGACCAGGGCAACGTGGACTGGGAGATCACCGAGTAGCGGGCAACGCCGTCTGACAGCAGCGGCGGCCCGGCTCCATCACTTCTACGGGGCCACGCACGTCTCGTCCTCGACCCGCATGGGGATGTGGAAGGGTCGCCCTATGAGACATCTCAGCCCGATGCGCCGAGCCGTCGGCGTGGTTCTTCTCATGGTCGGCGTGACCTGGTTCGCCCTCGGCGCAGGTTTCGTCAAGGGCAGTGTGATGTCCGGGCAGGTGATTTGGGCGGTCATCGGGGTTGTTTTGGCGATCAGCGGGGGCTACGTCCTTTTTCGCAAGCCCAAGGCCTGATCGCGTTCGCGCTAGGTCCTTCGCGAGTCTTGACGATATCCAGTCAGGATCAAACCGGCATAGGTGAAGCAGAAGACCAGTCCAAAGGCGAGGTACGCCCAGCGCAGGGTTGTCCACGGCCCGGGTATGAGGACCGTCAGGATGCTCATCGTTCCCCCCGCGACAATCATCACGAAGGCCGCGCCACGTACGGCCGCATCATCTGCACGGCGAACCAACCACATCTGGCCGGAGAGCGCGAGAAGGCAGGCGCCCGTCATCCGCAGTGCCCAGTCGAGGGCATCGCTTGACGTCAGTCCCAGCCACTCGGCGAAGAGCGACGGGGCGGCAAGCAGGCAGGCCGCAGACAAGAGGAAGACCAACGAGCCGACGGCCAGCACCGTCCTGATCGCCCTGACAATCCCGTCCACGAACTTCATTCCCCTTCTGGCGCGAGTTCGCTCATCGGCGGGAAGAGCGCTCGTGCCGGTGCGATCCACTCACGCACCTGATCATCCGCCTCGCCGTTCACTCCCCCGCATACGTACCCGGAGAGATCCTTGACAACCGCGCCATCGACCGTGACCGTCACCGCGAAGTTGGTACCACCCGTGCAGCCCTGGGCCGGCTCGAACACCTCAAGAGCACCTAGGCCTGCATAGGAACTGCCCAGGGCGTACCAGGTCGCGGACGGGACCTGGGCCGACTCATCGGCGAGGAGATCGCCGTAGCTGTCGACCACGATGCGAGCGGACCTTTCGTTCACGGTCAGCACGAAGGATCGATGGAAGGGCGGCGGGACGGACGAGTCGCGGAATTCATAGGTGATGACCGCGCCCGCGGGAAGAGAGGAGGCCGCGTCACTTGCCGGGGATGGCGAGCCACTCATACCCGAACTCCCTTCGGCAGAGCACCCTGACAGCGCAAGCACGCCGACCGCAAGCGCCACGGCTATCACCCGGATAGGCATGCTTGAGGGTACGCCGCATGAGACGTGATTCGCGTCGGTTTTCGCTAGCCGAGTTTCACGCCACGATCTCAATGGTCTGCAGGGTTGGATCGCTGCAGTAGGCGATTCGGGCGGATCGACCGGCCTCGCGAATGTTGGCCACCACCTCGGCCGTCACTCGCTCGCCAGGAGCGACGAGGGGAACTCCCGGCGGATACGGGCAGAACTGCTCGGCCGAGACCTCGCCAACAGCGTCCTCCATCGGCACCCGTCGACGTGGTGCGTAGAAGGCATCACGGGGGGTCATGACCACTTCCGGCAGCACCTGCCACACCGCTGCCGGGGCCGGCTGGCGGGCAAGTCCACGTTGGCGCTCAATGAGATGGACTAGCAGGTCACCGACCTCCTCGAAGAAGTCTGGCTCGTCCAGGATCGACATCGTTATGACGATCGAGTCCAGATCAGCGGACTCCACCCCATGCCCACGCTCCCACAGGTCAGCGGCAAGTCGGACTCCGCTGACGCCCGTCCGCGGCAGCCACAGGGTCATCTTCAGTGGGTCGTAGCCCACCCCGATCTCGGCTTCGTCCACGACGACGAGACCTGGAACTCGACGAAGTTGACCGCGAAGCCGCGTCACCAGCGAGATCGCCTGATCGAGGGCTTGATGGCCGAGGGTGTCCATGACCTCCCGGGTCGCGTCAATGGATGCCAGGAGGGTGCCCGAGGGAGAAGTGGTTGCGACGAGGTCCACGGCCCGGTCAAGACGGGCCGCGCTGATCCGATCACCAGCAACGGCCACGACCGCCGTCTGGGAGTACCCCATCAGCGCTTTGTGGACGCTAGTCGTCACGACATCGGCGCCGAGCTCAATGGCACCGCGACCCGGCATGAAACCCAGGTGCGCCCCCCAGGCCTGATCCACAACCAAGACCCTTCCCTGCGCATGGCAGGCATCGGCCAGGGCGCGAACATCCGCGATAGTGCCGACGTAACTAGGTGCCGTCACGAATACCGACTGAATCGTGCTCGCCAGATCCCTGATTGCCGACGCAGGCACCCCCATCGGCAGGCCGAACACCGGATGGATCTCCGGGTAGATCCAGTGCGGGACGCTGCCGCTGATCACCAGGCCCGCCAGGGCGCTGCGATGCGAGGTTCGGTCGACCGCGACCGGGACGCCCGGGCCTCCAACCGCCGTCAGGGCTGAGATATTGCCCTGAGAGGACCCTCCGACGAGGAATCGGGCGTGGTCAGCACCGACACTGCGCGCCCACAGGGCCTCGGCCTGATCAAGGAACTTGCCGCTGTAGGCGTTGTCGTCCGCACCACCCTGCATGGGGATGTCGTCGCGAATGAGGGGCGCGAGGAGGTCAGAGCCCAAAGCCGCGCCGGGGTAGCCGTAGCGGTTCTTGTGTCCGGGGATCTGGAGAGGCCGATCCCGCCGCTCCCGTGCCCGCCGCCAGGCTGAGACGAGCGGGGCATTCAGCTGACGGGCGGGTTCATTCGACACCTCCAAATAAGATCAGGTGCCACGGACGGGAGCAGCATGACCCTGGGTCGAAGTCGAATACGCGCACTGATAGCCACTGGTTGCGCCACCTGCGCGATGCTCCTGTTGGCAGTCGAGCCGGGAGCCCTTGCGGCCTCAGGGGAGTCGAGCAGTCCGCGGGTCATGGGTGGCACGCCCGCGCCGGGCAATGGCGCCGTTGCCGCGATCATCATGCGCAACGGCGACGCCTGGTCGACGGTCTGCAGTGCAGCCCTGTGGAAACCTCGAATCCTGCTGACCGCGGCCCACTGCCTCACCAAGCCTGGCTCCGCGGCGTCCGTCGATGCCGTCAAGGTCTTCCCGCCCGGCATCGCCATTGAGGCGTACAGCAACGTCCAGCCCAATGCCTCACCGGTAGCCGTCCAGGGGTGGTGGCGGCCAGAGGGCTACGTGAACACCGGCAGTCAGGTCAGCCCCAATGACATCGCCGTCGTCGTCCTAGCGTCAGACCTCGCTCCGTCCGCGATCACCAGACTCGCGACCACCGACGAGGTGAATCGGTTGGCTGCCCAGCGAGGTCCCTCGCAACTGATCGGCTACGGCCAGGCGGGCCCCGGGGTGGCGAACAACATCCCGAACTCAGTCTCGCTCCCTGTCACTCGGCTCTGGATCGGCTCCCCCCTCGGGGATCTCTTCCTCGCCCAAACCGGCAATGGCCAGGACGCCTGCCCGGGCGACAGTGGCAGCCCGGTGCTGGCAACGTCCGCGGCCGGCACCTTGCTGCTCGGTAATCAGGCAGGAGCCGGTGGCCCATGCTTCGGGCGTACCGAAGGCTCAACGATCAACCTGCTCGCCATGGGTTACCTACCCGTCCTCAACTCCGCGCTAATGCAGGCCTCATACGCACTGATCCCCGGCTCGCCGCAGGCCATCGCGGCAACTGGACGAAACAGGGATGTCGTCGTCACCTGGTCTGCACCGCAGATCGCGCCGGAGTGGGTGGTCGGCTACGACG
>JAULZL010000144.1:0-14363 GCA_032117355.1 Candidatus Nanopelagicales bacterium | reverse complement strand
AAGGATGTCCCGGGACTTCACAAGGGTGGAGCTGAGGGGACTCGAACCCCTGACCCCCTCCATGCCATGGAGGTGCGCTACCAGCTGCGCTACAGCCCCTTTGCGCGACTTCCGCGCGGGTCGGGCAAGCATATCGGGCATCTGCTGCGGCGAATGATGGCCCTACCGATCGTCGGCCAGGGCGGGCTCGGGAAGGGTGCCAGCGTTGTATTCCTGCAGTCGCCAGTGGGCCCCGTGACCGGTCCCGTTCTCGACCAGCACCGACCACGAGCAGTTGGTCAGGACCCCGAGGATCGACCAATGCTCAGCCGGCAGGCCGAGGATTGCGCCGATGCCGGCGCGGGCTGCGCCGCCATGGGTCACCACGATGAGTGCCTCACCAGGGCCCACGCCGACGAGGGCCCGTTCAACCGCGGCAACCATGCGCGAGGCGACCTCCCGACGGGTCTCGCCGGTGATCCCGGGCCGGACGTCCGGCTCGGCAGACCAACGCTGCAGCAGATCCCCGTACCCGGCTTCGAGGTCGGGCCGCTGCAGCCCCTCCCACTCCCCTGCGTAGGTCTCGCGCAGGCCTTCATCGAGCACAACCGGCAGGCCCAGGATGCGTGCGAGTGGCTCCGCCGTCTGCTGTGCTCGCGAGAGGTCAGAGGAGACGATCAGCGACGGCCGCAGTGTGGCGAGCATGCCAGCCGCCCGGCTGGCCTGCTCGATGCCGACCTCGTCAAGAGGTATGTCCGTCTGGCCCTGGAAGCGCTGCTCGGAGTTCCACGAGGTGCGGCCGTGCCGCCAGAAGACGATTCGGCGGCCCAGGTCAGACATCGCGGGTGGAGTGAGGAGCGTTCACGCTGTCGGGCAACGGAATCTGCGGGCAGTCCTTCCACAGCCGCTCAATGGCGTAGTGAATGCGCTCCTCTGCAAGTTGCACGTGCACGACGATGTCGCCAAAGTCCAACAGCACCCAGCGGTTCTGGCGCTCCCCCTCCCGGCGCAATGGCTTGGCTCCCATCCCGCGCAGTCGCTCCTCAACCGCATCGACCACGGCCTTCACCTGGCGATCATTCGCGGCCGAGCACAGGACGAAGACATCCGTGATGACCAGGTGGCTGCTCACGTCGATCGCAACGATGTCCTCGGCGAGCTTCTCGGAAGCCGCCTCCGCTGCGGCAATCGCGCACTGGATTGCCTCGTTGCTCGCTGCCACGTAAACCGCCTTCGCCTGAACTGGGAAACACCGTGTCAGCAGGAGCCTCTCACAGCAACGCGGCCGAACGCCCCAGCAGCACCAGGACATCCGGCGTTGGCCGGGCACCGCCATTGACGCGTACCGCCGTTTGCGGCAGCCCTAGGGCCCGGGCGACGTCACCCCCCATGGTTCGGGCCACCGGACTGGAGTCCTGGATGAGGACGGTTGAATCCAGTTGCCCCACCAGTGACGGCCCGCTGTCGATAACAGTCATCCCCTGCCCTTCGAGTAGGGCGAGGGCCTGGGCAACCTGCCCCGGGGAGGCTCCTGCCGCCCGGATCACCACCCGGACCCCCGAGGACTCACCCGGGTCGAGCACCGCATCGGGTATCACCTCGTAGACGAGGTCCGCAGCGAGGACCGGATCGAGGGCTACCGGCCCGGCACCGCGGACGGCAGTGGTCGGCAAGGTCACTGGCTCGAAGAGGCCAGCCGCGGCGTCCTGCTGGAGGAGGAGAAGGAGCCCGACGAGTTCGTCATTGGTGGCGGTCGACTTGGCCAGGGAACCAAGGCTCAGCACGACCTGGCGCATTGCCTCCGGACTCTCGGGAAGCCCGCGCAGGATCCTGCGGACGACATCGACAAATCGATCGAGTCGTTCCTGCTCGGGTCGGCCCTCCGGCAGGGTCATCGCGTAGTCCGCCGCCGAGACGCCGTCGAGGACGGCCATTCCGGCAGGCACCTCAGACACGACCGCGCCGTCCTTCATGACGGTGACTGCCTGATCAACCTTCATCGTGATCCCGGCCATCGAGTCCACCAACGCTGCCAGGGCAAGACGATCAAGGACCAGTGACGCATCCACGCGGGCTCCCAGCAGCATGGAGACTCCGTTGCGCGACTGCAGGGTGTCCGCAGCCGACACGGTCTGCTGCAGGGGTGTCCAGGTCGGGACGGGCACCAGGAGGGTCGGCGGCAGCAACAGTGCAGCGGTTGGCCCTCCGCCGATCCCGGTGGCAAGCAGGACGGAGTTGACCGCCTTTCCCTGCTCGTCGCGCACCTGGAGTAGCAGGGTGCGCTGACCCGTTCGGGCGGCTCGATTGATCACAGCCTCGACCTCCGCTGGGCCGGCAAGGGCTTCGGGAAGGGTCGTCGACTTCGGGGTCCTCAACTCCAGAGCAGCGGAATCTGGTTCATCGGTCTCCGTGGAGCCGACAGCTGTCACGTCGTCGGCACTGGGCGCAGTACTGCCAGCAGTACCGGGTTCAGTTGAGGACGCTGCAGCGGAGGCTGCCACACTCATCGCAGGGCTTGCGGCCTGGAGTTGCTGGCCTTGAAGGAGTCCGACGACCAGGGTGCCGATCACCGCCACCGCGAGGACGAGGACGATCACAAACTGCGGAGCATGCCAGCGACTAGTCCTCACGAGGGACCGTCCCGGTAGAGCCCATGCACCCGGATGTATTCGGCAACCCTTGGATCCACGAGGCCTTCGATTGACTCCCCCGCGCGCACCCGCGCGCGGATCTGCGACGAGGAGACATCGATCCCCGGAATGGCCAGGGTGGTGATCACGTCCGCGGGGCCGTCCAGGCCTGCCGAACGGAAACCGAGCATCCCGGCCAGGTTGGCGGTGAACTGTCCGCTCAATTCATGGCCAGGCCGGGTGACCGCAACGAGCCGAGCCATGTGAAGGATCCGGGCCGGCTCACGCCAGGTCATGAACTGCGCGAGGGCATCGGCTCCGGTGACGACGAACCACTCCGCCTCCTCACCCGGATTCTCTGCGGCGAAGTCCTCGCGCAACTCGTCGAGGGTGTCAACCGTGTATGTCGGGCCCGGTCGGTCGATATCTACCCGCGACACCTCGAAATCGTCCCGGTCAGCAATGGCAATCCTCACCATCGCCAGCCGATCCTCCGCGGAAGCTCCGGGGGGAGCACCCCGATGCCATGGCTGGCCCGCGGGAACGAAGCTGACTCGGTCGAGGGAGAGCTGGGCGGCGGCCTCAATGGCAGCGCCGAGGTGTCCTGCGTGGATGGGGTCGAAGGTCCCACCCATGACCCCTATTCGCCGAGCGCGGGTCATCATCGACGGCTCGGCAGCGGGGTGAACTACTTGCCGACCTTGACCATCATGGTCAGGACCAGCAGGGCGACAAGTGACCCGAAGGTAAACAGCCCGAAGACCCAGCCGGGAGTCGTGGCCTGCTCGGCAACGGCTTCTTCACTTGCCAGCACGATTGCCGCAACGGCTAAGCCCATGACATCCCCTTGCTCTGTCGACAACGCAGTCGATTGGTTACCTAGGGCGCCCCTGCGGCGCCTGCTCACTGTACCGAGGTCAGGAACTCAGGTCCGAATATGACCGTCCCCAACCACGACATACGTCGTCGTGGTCAGCTCCGTCAGGCCCATCGGGCCACGAGCATGCAACTTCTGGGTGGAGATCCCGATCTCGGCCCCGAAGCCGAACTCGCCGCCATCGGTGAACCTGGTCGAGGCATTGACCATGACAGCAGCGGAATCGACTCCGGCGATGAAGTGCTGGGCGGCGCCTTGACTATCCGTCACGATCGCCTCGGTGTGCCCGGAGGACCACCGGCGAATGTGCGCCAAGGCGGCGTCAAGGTCTTCGACGACGCCAACCGCCAGATCCAGGGAGTAGTACTCGGCAGCCCAATCCTCATCCGTGACGGGGGCGAAGGAGGTGCCCGTTGCTGCCGCATGCCTGGCACAGGTCTCATCGCCGTGGACGGTAACCCCGGCGTCACCGAGAGCAGCAAACACCCTCGGCAGGAATTCCTCGGCGATGGCGCTGTGCACGAGCAGGGTCTCCGCCGCATTGCATACGCTCACCCGCTGGGCCTTGCTGTTCAAGACAATGGCGATGGCCTTGTCGAAGTCTGCTTGACGATCGACGTAGACATGGCAGTTGCCAACCCCGGTTTCGATGACCGGGACAGTCGAGTTGTCGACCACGCTGCGGATCAGGGACTCCCCTCCGCGCGGAATCAGGACGTCCACCAGGCCCCTGGCCGTCATGAGGTACGTCACGGATTGATGGGTATGTCCGGGTACGGACTGGATCGCATCGGCGGGCAGCCCCTGGGCCACCAATGCATCGCGCATGATGGCCACCAGCGCGGTGTTCGTATGGGCCGCGGAAGAGGATCCACGGAGCAGTGCGGCGTTGCCACTCTTGAGGCATAGCCCCGCGGCGTCGACTGTGACATTGGGCCTGGCTTCATAGATCATTCCGACAACACCCAGCGGAACGCGAACCTGCCGCACCTGAAGGCCGTTGGGCAGGGTGTAGCCGCGGACGACTTCACCAATCGGATCCCCGAGACCCGCAACCTCCTCCAGGGCACTCGCTATGGCCTCGATTCGCGGCCCGGTCAGGGTCAACCGGTCGATGATCGCAGCAGCAGTTCCACTCTCAGTGGCTCGAGCAACGTCCCGTTCATTTGCCCTGACGATTGACTCCACGCCGGAACGCAGTGCATCCGCAAGGGCGCGTAGGGCCGCATCCTTCTGATCACGGGTCAGCGTGCGCAGGAGAATCGCTGCCTCGCGAGAACGCCGGGCCGTTGCGAGCACAGCCTCGCGTTCGTCCAGTGCCGGCGAATTCTCGTCTACTGCCTGTGACATGACGCAGAGCCTAGGCTCTGCGCGCCCGCCATCAGAACGGCAGAACCTGCCCCGCGGCCATCAGCCCCGGCCGGTGCTGAACCGCTAGGGACTGGATTGACTGGTTGCGAAGGTGGAAGGTCTCCTGGTCGACCACCTCAATGCCCACCACCTCCCACTCGGGAAGTCCCGCCGACAGCCGGTGCAGATCCCACAGCCCCGAGGCCAGGTCCAGGGCTTCGCCCACATCCCGTGCCTCGTCCCAATACCGGACCTCCGCGCGGTCAGTCGCATAGCGACAGGCGAGGAGGAAGGGATGCTCGTGGGCCAACCGCTCGAGGGATGCACGGATCTGCGCTTCCGGGATGCTCGCCCCGCAGACGGTGACGGTGACATTCCACATTCGGCCGTCAATTCGGGCCTCGACGTCGGACGGTACGGCTTGCGACATGCCGCTCCTTCCCGTCCGTGAATCACTCGGAGATGAGCACGAGGTCGTCGCGGTGCACGACCTCCCGCTCATATGCGGGGCCTAACTCCCGGGCTAGCTCCCGGGTCGATCGTCCAAGCAGTCCTGGTAACTCCCCCGAGTCAAAGTTGACCAGCCCGCGGGCGATCGTGCGACCGTTTTCGTCCAATAGGTCGACCGGATCACCAGAAATAAAGGAGCCCTCGACGGCCGTGATGCCCGCCGGGAGAAGGGATAGCCGGCGGCGGACGACGGCCTCAACGGCTCCCGCATCCAGGCGCAGTCGCCCGGAAGGTTTCGTGGCGTGGGCCAGCCACAGTCGTCGAGTCGAACTCCGCTCGCCGGTGGGACGGAAGACCGTGCCGACATTGGCGTCAGTGAGGGCAGACTCCGTGAGCGCCGCCGACGTCAGCAGGACGGGAATGCCCGCCGCCGTTGCGATCTGGGCAGCATCGACCTTGGTGGCCATGCCGCCTAGGCCCACGCCGGCCGCTCCCGTCCCGCCGATGCGCACGGAGCGAAGGTCCTCGGCGGAGTCGACCTCCTCGACAAGCTGCGCCCCAGCCTGCCCGGGAGGGCCGTCGTAGAGGCCATCGACATCCGATAGCAGGATCAGCGCCTCCGCCTGGACCAAGTGAGCCACCAGGGCGGCCAACCGGTCGTTGTCACCCAACCGAATCTCTGCGGTCGCCACGGTGTCGTTCTCGTTGACGATCGGCAGCACGCCGAGCTCGAGGAGCCTGAAGAGGGTCCGCTGGGCATTGCGGTAGTGGCTGCGTCGGGTGACATCGTCCGCGGTGAGCAGTACCTGGCCAACGGTGATTCCGTGGCCGGCGAATTGCCGGCTGTACTCAGCGATGAGCATTCCCTGACCCACGCTCGCTGAGGCCTGCTGGGTCGCGAGGTCCCGGGGACGTCGACTCAGCCCCAGGACGGGGAAGCCGGTCGCGATCGACCCACTGGACACCAGAACCACCTGATGACCCAGGGCCTGGCGCTGCGCCAAGCATCGGACCAGTCGGGCAATTGCCTCGCCATCGACACCGCCCTCGCGCTTGGTCAGCGAGGAGGAGCCGATCTTGACGACGACACGTGAGGCGCTGGAGATCGCCCGGCGCACTTCATCGGCCATGGCCGCCGTCTCCGCGAGGGCCACCCGCCCCGTCATCCAGCCGCACGTCGACCCGGTCATCTGAGCCACGGGGGCCGGCCAGGGGGCCGGCACCGGCATGAATCGTGGGATGCCAGTCGAACACCACAGCATTTACCGAGTCGCCGATCATCACGGTGCTGCCCGGTTCGGCACCGGCCTTGAGCAACTCGTCCTCAACTCCCAGCCTGGCCAGCCGGTCGGCGAGGTAGCCCACCGCCTCGTCATTGCTGAAGTCGGTCTGTCGGACCCATCGCTCCGGGCGGTCGCCGCGAATTCGGAAGCCCTCCGGCTCGCTGACCACGGTGAAGCCACTTTCATCGACCGCTCGCGGGGTGATGACGACCCGGGGCGCCTCGTCTGGGCTGGCCAGCCGCCGCGCCCGCATGACGACATCGGCCATCGCGAAGGTAAGCGGTCGCAGACCCTCGCGGGTCGCAGCCGAGATCTCGAAGACCGGCAGGCCGCGCTCCTCCAGGATTGGCCTGACGAGATCCGCAAGGACCCGACCATCAGGCACGTCAACCTTGTTCAAGGCGACCAGCCGGGGCCGGTCTGCGAGCCCGCCGTAGGCGGCGAGCTCGGCCTCGATCACGTCAAGGTCGTCGATAGGGTCCCGGCCCGGCTCCATGGTTGCGCAGTCCAGGACGTGCACCAGGACGCTGCAGCGCTCGACATGGCGCAGGAACTCCAGGCCAAGGCCCTTGCCCTCGCTCGCCCCGGGGATCAAGCCCGGAACATCCGCGACGGTGAAGACGACATCACCCGCGGTGACCACACCCAGATTCGGGACCAGGGTGGTGAAGGGATAGTCGGCGATCTTGGGTTTCGCAGCACTGAGCGCCGCGACCAGGCTGGACTTGCCGGCACTGGGGAAGCCCACGAGGGCAACGTCCGCAACGGTCTTCAATTCCAACTGGAAGTCCCGGCGTTCCCCGGGCTCACCGAGCAGGGCAAATCCGGGTGCCTTGCGACGAGGGCTGGCCAGGGCGGCATTGCCGAGGCCGCCGCGACCACCACGGGCAATCACGTGAGTCGTCCCAGCACCCACGAGGTCGGCGATCACCTCACCCTCAAGGGTGGTGACAACCGTCCCGGACGGGACGCGAAGCACGATATCGCGGCCCTCGGCCCCATTCCGATGGGCGCCTTGGCCGGCTTTGCCATTGGAGGCGTTCTGGTGCGGCCGGTGATGGAACTCCAGCAAAGTCGTCACATTGGGATCGACCTTCAGGACGATGTCACCACCGCGGCCGCCATTGCCGCCATCCGGGCCGCCAAGCGGCCGGAATTTCTCGCGCAGAATCGAGGCACAACCATTGCCGCCGTCTCCGGCTTGGGCATGAAGGATCACCCGATCGACGAACGTCGCCATGCGATCCCTTTCGCCGCTGGTGGGACGAGAGGAGCCCTACTGGGAGACGATATTGACCACGCGACGACCCCGGTGCACCCCGAACTGGACGGTGCCAGCCGCGAGCGCGAAGAGGGTGTCATCGCCACCGCGACCAACGTTGCTGCCCGGGTGGAAGTGGGTCCCTCGCTGGCGGACGATGATCTCGCCGGCGTTGACCAACTGACCACCGAAGCGCTTCACGCCGAGGCGCTGGGAGTTGGAGTCACGGCCGTTTCGGGTGCTCGATGCACCTTTCTTATGTGCCATTAGTTCACTTCCCGATCTTGATGTCGGTGACCTTCACTGTGGTCAACTCCTGGCGGTGGCCCTGACGGCGGCGATAGCCGGTCTTGTTCTTGTACTTCAAGATGTCGATTTTCGGACCACGACGGTGATCGACGATCTCCGCGGAGACCGTGACCTTCGACAGGGCAGCGGCATCCGTGGTGACGGTGGCACCGTCGACCACGAGCAGGACCGGGAGCGACAGGGATGAACCCGGCTCACCGACCACGCGGTCCATCACGACGACATCGCCGACGGAAACCTTCTCCTGGCGGCCGCCAGAGCGCACGATCGCGTACACCACATACTCCTACCTGTCATGTGCTCGCAAGCGAGCGAACCCGAAGGATCAAGTCCCTTGGCTCTCAGCACGCACGCGAGACAACGCCCATAGTCGGGCGAGCCCCCATAGCGTACGGACCCGGCCCCTTGGGGGTCAAACCCGGCCCGGTACCCCGTCGTCTTCCGAGTCATCCTCGTCGGCGTCTTCGTCGTCCGAGTCGGACTCATCCTCAGCGTCGGCGTCTTCGTCGTCCGAGTCGGACTCATCCTCATCGTCTACGTCTTCGTCGTCCGAGTCGTCGTCTTCGCCGTCGGCGTCTTCGCCGTCGGCGTCTTCGCCGTCCGAGTCATCGTCCTCGTCGTCTTCGCCGTCCGAGTCTTCGTCCTCGTCGGCGTCATCGACCTCATCGAAGGCCTCCGCCATCGCGACGGAATCGAGGATTTCGTCGTCCAGGATCTCCCCGTCAAGGAGGTCCTCGGGCAGCTGAGCCTCAGCCAGGTCGGCATCGTTCCCCACGCCGCCCACGGCACCAACCTCGACCGCCGCAAGGGCCCGGGCCGCGACATCTGCCGGGTCAACGGCGTTGGCCGGCCGACGGTGCCGAGGGGACTCGACATGCTCATGGTCGACGGGGGTTAGCGACACCTTCAAGCCACGTCCTGCGCAGTGCTCGCAGGGAACGGAGAAGGACTCCAGCAGACCCGACCCGATGCGCTTGCGGGTCATTTGCACTAGCCCCAACGAGGTCACCTCGGCGACCTGATGCTTGGTGCGATCCCGGCCCAGGCACTCGACCAGACGCCTCAGCACGAGGTCCCGGTTGCTCTCGAGCACCATGTCGATGAAGTCGACCACGATGATGCCGCCGATATCCCGCAACCGCAGTTGCCGAACAATCTCCTCCGCAGCCTCGATGTTGTTGCGCGTGACGGTCTGCTCGAGGTTTCCACCCTGACCGGTGAACTTGCCGGTGTTGACGTCGACGACGGTCATGGCCTCCGTGCGATCGATCACCAGCGATCCACCCGAGGGTAGGTACACCTTGCGGTCGAGGGCCTTGGCCAACTGCTCGTCCACCCGGTAGGCGCTGAAGATGTCCTCATTGGCCACCCAGTGCTCAAGGCGATCAACCAGATCCGGGGCAACCGAGGCGAGGTACTCGTTGACCGAGGCCCAGGCACCTGATCCGGAGACGACGAGCTTGTTGACGTCCTCATTAAAGATGTCTCGGACAACCTTGATGGCAAGATCCGGCTCGCTGCTGAGCTGGGTTGGCGGGCTCGCGGACTTGGCGCGAGCGCTGATGTCCTCCCACTGGGCCTGAAGGCGGGCCACGTCCTGCTCGAGGGCCTCCTCAGGGGCGCCCTCCGCAGCAGTGCGGACGATAACTCCGGCGTCCTCGGGCATGACCCTCTTCAGGATCGACTTGAGCCGGCTGCGCTCGGTGTCCGGGAGCTTGCGGCTGATGCCCGTCATCGACCCACCCGGGACATAGACCAGGAATCTGCCCGGCAGCGAAATCTGACTGGTCAGTCGGGCACCCTTCTGCCCCACCGGATCCTTGGTGATCTGCACGAGAACGGCATCGCCCGACTTCAGGGCAAGCTCAATCCGCTTGGGCTGGCCCTCAAGGCCAGCCGCATCCCAATTCACCTCGCCGGCATACAGCACCGCATTGCGACCACGGCCGATATCAACGAATGCCGCCTCCATACTCGGAAGCACATTCTGGACCCGGCCGAGGTACACATTGCCGACCATGGAGCTCGATGTGCCGCGCGTGACGTAGTGCTCCACGAGCACCCCGTCCTCAAGAACGGCAATCTGGGTGCGGTCCCCCACCTGGCGCACGGCCATGACCCGGTTGACGGACTCGCGGCGAGCAAGGAACTCTGCCTCGGTCAGGATGGGTGCCCGGCGACGACCAGCCTCGCGGCCCTCCCGCCGACGCTGCTTCTTGGCCTCGAGTCGGGTAGAACCCTTCAGCCCCGTCGCCTCATCCGAGACCTTGTTGCGCGGCTGGCGGACCTTGACGACCGTGTTCGGCGGATCGTCGGGTGACGGCTCGCCGTCCTCCCCACCTCGACGACGCCGACGGCGACGACGCCGACTGGCGGCTTCCTCGTCCTCTGCCGCTCCTTCTTCGCCGGTCGGCTCCTCGTCCTCAGCCGCGCCCTCGGCACTTTCCGTGCCGTCGACCTCACCGGTCTCCTCGCCGCGGCGGCGGCGTCCCCGGCCACCACGTCGCCGCCGACGGCGACGGGCACCTTCCTCGTCTTCATCGGCCTCGACATCGGTCTCGACCTCTTCCACCTCCGCCTCGGCGGCGGGGGTGGCCCGGCTTCGGCGGGGCTTCGCGGCAATGCTCTCGTCGGGGGCGACGAACAGCGGAGCCACGAAGGCTGCCGCGACCGGCCGACGGCCCGGCTTCACCTGGTCAGCACCTGTCTGCTCAGTGCCTGCCTGCTCAGTGCCTGCCTGGTCGGTCCCTGCCTGCTCAGAACTCGCCTGGTTGGCGCTCACCTGGTCAGCGCTGCTGGAATCAGCAGCCGGCGCAGCCGCAGCCGCCTTGCGGGTCGATTTGCGGACTGGCCTGGCCTTTTGGGGCGCGATCTCGCCCTCGTCCGGAACCTCCGCTGCGGTGTCAGCAGGCTCAGCGGTCGGCTGAGCAGCCACCTTGGCAGCGGTTCGCTTGCGAGCCGGAGCCCGCTTCGTGGGGGCTGCTTCGGTCGCAGCGGCAGATTCGGCATCGGCCGTGGGAGCCGGTCCCGCATCGGTCGTGTCAACGACCTGCGGGGGGCCCGCCGGTCGGCTGGCAGCCCGGCGGCGCGTGCGCGGGGCAGGTGAACTGGTGGCTGATTCGGGCTCGAGGCCCGGGATCTCGTCGACCATGGGTCGATCTCCTTCAATGGCCCACTTGCCCGGACGACCGGGGGCAAGCGAGCCTTACGGGTGCCGTAACCCACGGGCGATACCCGCAAGCGACGACACGAAGCCTGGTGGTTCCCTCGCCTGCGCCTTAGGAGCGATCGTCGGCGAATGGATCGCCAACGCTCTGCTCCTGGGGATCGAGTGGCCCCTGCGCCAGCCTGGTCACCCGGGGGGGTGCTGGCGGCACGAGGTCAGCCACTCGCCGCAGGGCGGCAAGAACATCGTCGGGTCGAACGGTCGGGGTTCCGAGCCGTACAACTGCTGTGAGTATCGCACACCCATCCCCGTCGGCCGTCTGCGACGCGTCCAGCCGAAGGACAGCCGCTCGCGCGTCGAAGGAGCGCACGCCGTTCTTGGTCAGTCGCTCAACTATGACTTCGGATGCGGCAAGGAGGGCTTCGGCCGCCCGCTGGGCCACCGTCACCGGCACATCGGGCAGTTCGATTCGCCAGACACTGGCCTCAAGGCGCTGTACGAAGTCGGGGGTTCGGGCTTGGACAACCTCAATCACGTCCAGGCCCGGTGGCAGCGCCTCGTCGAGGGCTTGGCGGACCAGTTCCGGATCGCATACAGCAGTTACGGCAATCTCCAGGTACTCAGACTCGCTAGCGGCCCCCGTGGGTGCGGCATTGGCATAGGACACCTTGGGGTGCGGCGAGAAGCCCGCGCTGAAGGCAATCGGGATCTGGGCACGGCGCAGGGCCCGCTCGAACGCTCGCTGAAAATCCCGATGGGAGGAGAAGCGAAGGCGGCCCCGCTTGGCGTACCTCAGCCGCAGCCGCTGGACAGCCGGGGCAACATCGCGTTCCGGAGCCTGACGGCTCACGCCAGTACGGTCGGCTGCGCGATGCTCGGCATCGGTAAGTCGACGACCCCGGTCGGGCCCACCTGGATCTGCGTCTCCATCTGGTCGCATACCCCGCAGTCAAAGCATGGGGTCCAACGGCAGTCGTCGACGGCGACCTCCGCGAGAGCGTCCTGCCAGTCCTCCCACAGCCACTCTGAATCCAAGCCACTGTCAAGGTGATCCCACGGCAGCACCTCAGTGCGCTCACGTTCGCGGATGGTGAACCAGTCGACGTCCACGAGTTCATCCGCGAGGGCAACCTGCGCCGCCTGCATCCAGCGATCGAAGGAGAAGTGCTCACTCCAACCGTCGAAGCGCGCACCATCCCGCCAGGCCTGGTGAATGACGAGGCCGACCCGTCGATCGCCGCGGGAGAGCAATCCCTCGACTATTCCCGGCTTGCCATCGTGGTAGCGAAGTCCGATCGACTTGCCGTACTCGCGATCGGCGCGGATCGCATCGCGCAGCTTCATCAGCCGGGCATCCGTTGCCTCGTGATCGAGCTGGGCAGCCCACTGGAAGGGAGTGTGGGGCTTGGGTACAAAGCCGCCGATGGACACGGTGCAGCGAATGTCCCGGCGGCCCGAGGCCTCCCGCCCGGCCCTGATGACCTCACGGGCAAGCGCGGCGATCTGCAGGACGTCCTCGTCGGTCTCCGTGGGCAATCCGCACATGAAATAGAGCTTCACCTGCCGCCAGCCGGCCGCGTACGCGGTGGTGACGGTGCGGATGAGGTCCTCCTCGGACACCAACTTGTTGATGACCCGGCGCATCCGCTCGCTACCGCCCTCCGGAGCGAAGGTCAGGCCGCTGCGGCGGCCGTTGCGCGAGAGCTCATTTGCCAGGTCGACGTTGAACGCGTCAACCCGGGTGCTCGGCAGGGAGAGCGAGGTCTGGCTCTGCTCGTACCGATCGGCGAGATTGCGGGCAATGTCCCCGATTTCGGAGTGGTCCGCGCTGGACAGGGACAGCAGGCCGACCTCCTCGAAGCCGGTCTTCTTCAGGCCGTTCTCGACCATCTCGGCGATCCCGGTGATGCTGCGCTCCCGAACGGGTCGGGTGATCATCCCGGCCTGGCAGAACCGACAGCCGCGGGTGCAGCCGCGGAAGATCTCCACGCTCATCCGCTCATGCACGGTTTCGGCCAGGGGTACAAGCGGCTGCTTGGGGTAGGGCCAGGCGTCGAGATCCATCAGGGTGTGCTTGCGTACGCGCCAGGGGACGTCCGCCCGATTCGGGGCCACCCGCTGGATCCGGCCGTCGGCCAGGTAGTCCACTTCGTAGAACCGCGGGATATAGACGACGCCGGTACGGGCCAGATCCAGGAGCAGCCCTTCGCGGCCGCCGGGCTGGCCGGCGTCCTTCCAGGCCTTGACGATGTCGGTGATGAGAAGGACGGCCTCCTCACCGTCCCCGAGCACGGCCGCGTCAATGAAGGAGGCGATCGGCTCGGGGTTGAAGGCGGCATGCCCCCCGGCAACGACCACCGGGTGGGATTCGTCACGGTCAGCCGCGAGCAGCGGTATGCCGGCGAGGTCCAGCGCAGTGAGCATGTTCGTGTAGCCAAGCTCAGTTGAGAAGGAGAGCCCGAAGACGTCAAAGTCGCCTACCGGGCGATGACCATCGACCGTGAACTGCGGGACGTCATGCTCCCGCATCAGCGCCTCCAAGTCCGGCCAGACCGCATACGTCCGCTCGGCGAGGGCATCGGCCCGCTCATTGATCACTTCGTAGAGGATCTGAACACCCTGATTTGGCGCGCCCACCTCGTAGGCGTCCGGGTACATGAGCGCCCAGCGGACGGAAACTGCGTCCCACTCCTTGCAGGTGGCGTTGAGCTCGCCCCCGACGTACTGGATGGGCTTGCCCACCAGCGGAAGCAGCCGCTCAAGACGGTCGAAGACACTGGCTCCAGGGGTCGCGACGGTCATTGAGGCATCCTAGGTTGCCGGCATCCGGGTCGCGCACGGCACAACTCAGGGTGCGGTGCGCCGACTATGTAGTCGGACGTTCTGCAGTAACCCGACGGCTATCCAGGTCGCCATCATCGATGTTCCTCCGGACGAGACGAAGGGCAGCGGGATGCCGGTAATCGGCATAATCCCCAGGCTCATCCCCACGTTCTCGAACATCTGAAAGGCAAGCCAGGCAACGATGCCGGTGGCCACCAGCCGCCCGTACAGGTCA
>JAULZL010000143.1:0-4051 GCA_032117355.1 Candidatus Nanopelagicales bacterium | reverse complement strand
CTTCAGGAAACGATCGAACGCCTGGTCGTAGTCGCTGCAGAACCCGCCCTCGACGAGGGCCCGGGCCACGTGGGGACGTCCGGGCGACTTGCAGTTGGCGATGCGGAAGACGTCGTCGGCCTTCAGTCCAACGCCCCGCTCGTTGAGGCGGTGGACCATGTCGCGGATCCGGTTCTCCCGCACCGCCTGGAACCCGGCCAGCCGGGAGAGCAGGGCGGGGCACTCCGGGTCGAGCCAGTAGCCCAGGACATGGACCTCGCGGTTCCGATGCTCGGCCGTGAGCTCGGTGCCCGGGATGAACTCGATCCCGAGCGCGCGGCAGGCGGCCTCCGCCCGGGCGCAGCCCTCGACGGTGTCGTGGTCGGTCAGGGAGAGGGCCGAGAGGCCGACGTTGTGCCCATGGGCCGCCAGTTCCTCCGGGGAATAGGTGCCGTCGGAGAAGAAGGTGTGGAGATGAAGGTCGGCAACCATGAGATCAGAAGAGAGGCCCTGTGGCGCCGGGCGCAAGCGGCGTCACGAGGGGGAGGCGCCCGGGTTGGAATCCTTCGCCGTGCGGGCCGGACGGAGGATCGTCTCCTTCACCTTGTCGAGGATCCCGTTGACGAAGCGGCCGCTCTGCTCGGTGGAGAACTTCTTCGCGATGTCGACCGCCTCGTTGATGCTGACGATGGGTGGGATGTCGTCGCGGAACATGATCTCGTAGATCGCCAGGCGGAGCACGTTGCGGTCGATCACCGCCAGACGGCTGATCTCCCAGTTCTTGGTGAACTTGCGGATCGTCTCGTCGGACTGCTCCTGGTGCTCGAGGGCTCCCTGGATGAGGCTGTCGGCGAAGGCTCGCATCGCGACATCGTCGGCGGTCGGGGGTGGGATCTCGACCTTCTCACCCCAGGTGGCGCCCGGAAGCCGCTCCATCACCGCGTTCGACCTCTGGGAGTCCCAGAAATGGTCGAGCGCCGCCTGGAGATCCTCCGGCGGATTGAGCTCGTGCTGGAACAGGAATTGGACGGCACGCTCGCGTGCCTCCCGACGACGTCGCATGAGCGGATCATGACGTCGGAGGCCCCCCCCGGGGAAGGAGCAAAGCGCGGCGTTCCGACATCGACCCAGGGCCTTTTTCTTTGGGGAGGGATTGCGGGCCCAAAAGGGGGTTTTTCTTTTCCTGTAGACAGGAGACCCCCCTTTCGGGCTTTGTTGACGTGGGATGAACACTTCTCCGCAAAGCTCGACTCTGGACGAATCTCCTCTTGTTGTGCGTGTGCTCACCACCCCGGAGGAATGTGCTTGGTTTGATGGTCAACTGGAGGCTTCACACGACCTGGGTCCCTCTCGTCCTGTGGGTGAGTTCCTTCGCCAAGTCGTCGAGAACGCATCCGGAGCGGTCGCCCTGCTGGCGTGGGGCCCTGCTTGCTACGCCCTCAAGGATCGGGACCGTTGGATCAGTTGGAATGCGACACAGCGCATCGCCCGGCTGAAGCTGATTGTCCAGAACCGCCGCTTCCTGGTTCTGGCACCCAAGGGCTCCTCTCCCAACCTTGCCTCCCGTGCAATGGGGGCGGCGTTGCAGGTCTTGCCATCCCAATGGAAGCGGGCTTTTGGCTACCGCCCCTTGCTGGCCGAGAGCTTCACGGATCCGGAGTCCCACGCGGGCACCACCTACAAGGCAACCAACTGGAAGTCGTTGGGCACTACCGCCGGATATTCCCGCAGCCGTGCGGACTTCTATGTCCCCAATGAGCGGCCCAAACGTCTGTGGTGCCTGGAACTGGACCCCAGGGCCCGCTCCATCCTTCGGGAGCTGGACCTGCCGGCAGAGTTCACCAAAGCCCTCTCTCAGGTGCCCAACGGCGTCCTGCCGATTTCCCTCCCACAGTGCGATTCCCTGCAAGAGGCCTTGACCCGGGTGCCCGATCCCCGAACCGGTCGCAACAAGAGTTTTCGCATCGGACAAATCCTCACCATCGTCGCGATGGCGTTGATGGCCGGGCGGCGTGAGATCGCCGAGATCGTGCGTTTCGGGCAGAGCTTGCCTCAACCGCTGCGCAAGCGCCTCGGGCTTCCCAGGAAGCAGGAAACGGCCTTCCGGCGGGTGCCCGGCTACGCCGTCTACTATGGATTGCTCGCACGGATTGATCCGGGCCAGTTCAACAAGGTCCTCAACCAATGGCTGGAAGCCCATGTCGGTGAATTGCCCAGAGCCTTGGCGGTGGATGGGAAAATGGTCCGTGACCACTTCGGTGTCCTGAGCCTGGCACGACACTCGGACGGGGCACCGGAGGCCATGATGGTCTTCGATCAGAAGGAGGGCACCGAACGGTGTGAACAAACCGTTGCTGTCCAACTCGTCGACGCGACGCCGAACCTGGACAACCGGGTGATCACCGCCGATGCGCTGCACTGCCAGCGCAAGCTGGCCCGGTCGGTTGTGGAAAAGGGCGGTGAGTACGTGCTTCAGGTGAAGGGCAACCAACCCCTACTGGAGGAGCGGGCCAAGAAGATGAACGCGACCCCGGGCACCCCCTTTTTGCAGTAAACGATATCGGGCACGGGCGGGTGGAGGAACGGGCGCTGCACGTCTTTGCGACCGATGGGATGGCTTTGGACTTTCCGTACGCCCGGAGCGTGGTGGTGGTGCGAAGCCAGCGGACGGTGAAGCGCACCCAGCAGACCACCCAAGAGATACGCTACTATGTCAGCAGCTTGGATCCCGAGGAGCGCAAACCCCAGGAGTGGCACGGGCTGATACGGGGACATTGGGCCGGTGTGGAAAACCGCAATCATTGGAAAAGGGACGCGCTGTTCGGTGAAGACCGCTCACGGAGCCGGAACACGAATCTCCTCACCAATCTGGCGCTACTGCGTAATGCGCTCCTACGGGTGTTGTCGCGTTGCTTTCATGGAGAACCCATTCCGGTCATCCGCGAGCGCATTCAGGCCAAACCATCCCTCGCCCTGGACGCCATCAGCTCATGATCCCTCAAAACGAAAGACCCTGGGGACCCATACGGTGGCCTGCTCCCGTCTTCGGACGGGCATGGGCCGGCTCAACCAAGGCGGACAACCATGGCGTGGAACTCGTCGAACAGCGGCGTTGAATCATGCGGACCCGGGGCGGCCTCGGGATGGTACTGGACGCAGAACAGGGGTCGTTTCTTGTGACGGAGGCCCTCCACGGTCTGGTCGTTGAGGTTGATCCGGTTGACGGCGACGTCCGCGGGCAACGACTCCGCATCGACCGCGAATCCATGGTTCTGGGAGGTGATCTCGACCCGCCCAGTCTCGAGGTCCTTGACCGGCTGGTTGCCGCCGCGGTGGCCGAACTTCAGCTTGAATGTCTTTCCGCCCAGCGCCTGACCGAGGATCTGGTGGCCCAGGCAGATTCCGAAGATGGGGATCCCATGGTCGACCAGCTCCTTCACCTCCCGGACGATGCCCCCGAGCGCCGCAGGGTCCCCAGGGCCATTCGAGAGGAAGATCCCGCGCGGCTTGTACTGGAGCGCCTCGCGGGCCGGCGTGTTTGCTGGCACGACCTGGATGCGGAATCCCTTCTGCCGCAGACAGCGGAGGATGTTGTACTTCATCCCGAAGTCGTAGGCGACGATCGGGACATCGGCCGGGGGCAGAGGCTTCCGGATGGCCCGGGGATCGGGCGCCGAATTGGTCTGGGTCAGCTGGAACACCCCGGAGTCCTTGTCCTCGGGATCCCAGACGAACGGTTCCCGATGGGTGACCTCGGATACGTAGTCGCGTCCCGCCATGCCCCCCCAGGACCGGGCCCTTGCGAGGACCTCCTCGGCACCGAGACCCTCGGTGGAGAGACAGCCAGACAGGGCGCCGCGGACCCTCAGCTTCTTGGTGAGCGCCCGGGTGTCGATGCCCTGGATCCCAGGGATGCCATGGCGTTCGAGATAGTCCGCGAGCGACCAGTCCGCACGCCAGTTGCTGACGACGGGCGACAATTCCCGGATGACGAAACCGGAGGCATGGGGAGCCCACGACTCGACGTCCTGCTGGTTGACGCCGTAGTTCCCGATGAGCGGATAGGTCATCG
>JAULZL010000142.1:793-3037 GCA_032117355.1 Candidatus Nanopelagicales bacterium | reverse complement strand
CGATGACGCTGGAGAAGTCAGCCGAGATCATAGTAGGTCGTCTTGCGACTGAAGGATCGAACGTGAAGACACGGTTGGTCGACCGAGGACGCGATGCGAGAGGGAGAGCCAGAAGTGCGGGCTGAAACGCCCGTGGTGGATCTGCAGGGATCGGGCCGGAAGCCCGGATCGGGGCAGTTCCGCGGCTCAAGTCCGACGCGTCCCTCGGCAATGACTGGACCTGGAGAGCCGGGGCTGTTCGAAAGAATGCTCGGGCGAGAGAACATGCTCAAGGCCCTCAGGGCCGTGGAGACCAATCGCGGTGCCGGCGGTATCGACGGCATGGAGGTTGGGCAACTCCGGGGGTTCCTGAAGGAGCACTGGGCAGGCATCAAAGAGCGACTCCTGACTGGGAGCTATGAACCCCAGCCGGTGCGAAGGGTTGACATACCCAAGCCCGGCGGAGGGACACGCATGCTGGGGATCCCGACGGTCCTAGACCGACTGATCCAGCAGGCGATCCATCAAATACTCAGCCCGATCTGGGAGGGTGAGTTCTCGGAGCACAGTTACGGGTTTCGGCCCGGACGCAGTGCTGCACAGGCGCTCAGGGCGGCCCAAGGACACGTCAACGCCGGCAAACGCTGGGTGGTGGACCTGGATTTGGAGAAGTTCTTCGACCGAGTGAACCACGATGTGCTGATGGCCCGGGTGGCCCGAAGGGTGAACGACCGGCGGATGCTGGCACTGATCCGGGGCTATCTGAAGAGCGGGATCCTTGCCGGGGGAGTGGTCGAAGCGCGGACGGAAGGGACACCGCAAGGTGGCCCGTTGTCTCCGTTGCTCTCGAACATCCTCCTGGACGATTTGGATCGGGAACTGGAACGACGTGGCCACCGGTTCTGCCGGTATGCCGATGACTGCAACGTTTACGTGGGCAGTCGGGCAGCTGGAGAACGGGTGATGCGCACGTTGACCCGGTTTCTGAAGGAACACCTGCGTTTGAGCGTGAACCTGACGAAGAGTGCGGTGGATCGGCCTTGGAACCGCAAGTTCCTGGGCTTTTCCTTCACCTCCCAGCGGGTGAGCCGGATCAAGGCGGCGCCCCAGTCGGTGGAGCGGTTTCGGGACAAGCTCCGACAACGTTTCCGTGAGGGACGGGGTCGGGACCTGAGGCGGTTCCTTGAGGAGCTCCAGCCCCAATTGAGAGGTTGGGCTGGCTATTTCAGCATCGCGGAGACGAGAGGGGTATTTGATGAACTAGACCAATGGATCCGGAGGAAACTCCGATGCATGGAATGGAGGAAGTGGAAGCGCCCACGACGACGTCTGCAGCGATTGACCGCCCTGGGACTGGATCGGGAGAGAGCCCGGTCGAGTGCCTTCAATGGCCGTGGCCCGTGGTGGAATGCCGGTGCATCGCACCTGAACGTGGCGCTGCCCACCGCCTACTTCCGGAAACGAGGTCTTGTCTCCCTGATGGAGGAGGTCAACTGGCTGACTCTGAAGCGCGAGCTTCGGTCTTCATGAACCGCCGGATACGGAACCGTACGTCCGGTGGTGTGGGAGGATGGCGGGGATGGCAACATCCCCGCCTCCTACCCGATGCCCTCCTGAGGCAAGCGTATCCTCTACCCCATGGCTTGTTGAGGCATCGGGAAATCTCGGGAAATCTCGCGTTTACAGGGAGTGGAGGAGCGCTAGCCTCCGTGTGACCGCGAGGACCTTCACCATGGGTGTCGAACCGAAACATCTCCATGAGCCCTTCTATCCCTTGGCGACCTCCACGCTTTATCGGGAGTTCCAGGCCGAGAAGGCCGAGATCCTGAGGCACAAGTGGATCGAATCGGAGAAGGTGGGGCACGACATCGGATTCGAGAGGGCACTGGTCGATTGGGTCACGCGGCACCGCGCTGATTGGCGCCGCTCCCGTCAGGCTCAAAGAACGGCCAGCCACCCATGAGCCTGGTCCTCTTGGACCCTGTCGCCTTGGGTCGCGTCATTGGCCGGATGGCACACGAAATTGCCGAGCGCAATCCCGACACGTCATCCCTCTGCCTCGTGGGACTACAGCGAGGAGGTGTCGCGTTGGCACGTCGGATCTCCGGGGTCCTCTCCGAGATTGTGGGTCATGCCATACCCGTAGGGGCTCTGGACGTCTCCCTGTATCGGGACGACCTCGGTCGGCGGGTTGCTCCGGAAATCCGGCCCACCGAGGTTCCCTTTGATCCATCGGATCGGGACATCGTTCTCGTTGATGACGTC
>JAULZL010000142.1:0-742 GCA_032117355.1 Candidatus Nanopelagicales bacterium | reverse complement strand
GGGCGGCCGAGGAGAATCCAGTTGGCGGTGCTGGTTGACCGGGGGCACCGGGAACTTCCGATCCGCGCGGATTTCACCGGGAAGACCGTGGCCACCACCCTGAAGCAGACCATCAGGGTCCGACTCCGGGAGGATGGCGGGGATGACACGGTGTGTCTGGAGGATCTCAACTCATGAACTGGAACCGTCGCCATCTGCTGGACGTGAGATCCCTGTCGGCGGATGAGTTGAGGCTCGTCCTTTCGACGGCGAAGGCCTTCAAGGCTGTGAGCACGCGGGCCATCAAGAAGGTCCCCGCGCTCCGCGGAAAGACGGTGGTGAACCTCTTCGTCGAGCCCAGCACGAGGACCCGCATCAGCTTCGAGTTGGCAGCCCAGCGGCTGAGCGCCGATGTGATCAACTTCACGGCGGAGGCCAGTTCGTTGAAGAAGGGGGAGACCCTCAAGGATACGCTGAGGAATCTGGAGGCGTTGAACGCCGATTTCGTGATCCTCCGTCATGGTGCCAGCGGGGCGGCCCATTATCTGGCCCGCTTCGCCCGCTGCCATATCATCAACGCTGGGGATGGAGCCCATGAACATCCCACCCAGGGCCTGCTCGATCTGTTCACCATCTTCGAGCGCAAGGGGGGGGTCGAGGGGCTCAATGTCACCATCCTGGGCGACATCCTCAACAGCCGCGTCGCCCGCTCCAACATCTGGGCGCTTGTCCGCCTCGGAGCACGTGTGACGCTGTGTGGACC
>JAULZL010000141.1:0-6674 GCA_032117355.1 Candidatus Nanopelagicales bacterium | reverse complement strand
TGCTATCACTCCCGGACCAGACAACAGCATGTGGATCGCTGAATTTGGCTCCGGCGCACTCGCTAGCTTCGATGTGCCGGGTGTGAAGGGCACGATGTCGATCAAGCAATACCCCATCCCGACCGGTAGTTCACTCCCCACGTCGGCCGCAACGGGTGCCGATGGAAGTGTCTGGTTCACGAACATCGTGAACCCGGCACCAGGGACGACCACGCTGCAGGTTGGCCGGGTGGGCACCGGAGTTGGCGCCTTGGTGAGCGCAAGAGTCTCCGGGGCACCCAAGGCAGGCTCCCCGCTGACGTGCACCTACGTCAACAATCACGGCTGGCGAATCGTGAAGACGCGCTACCAGTGGCTCCGCGGTGGCACGGCCATCGCCAACCAGACCGCAAAGAAGTTCACCCCCCGGGCGGGAGATAAGGGCGCCAAGGTGTCCTGTCGCGTGTCGCTGACCTTCAGCACCGTCCTGAACCAGATTGGTACGACCTCACCGGCGGTCAGCGTTCAGCGCTAACGGCGGCCCTGGCCTGCGTACTGATCAAAGAGGGCACCGGTCCCGCCGAATAGCCGGCGGATCCGGTGCCCTCTTCGGTACTGCGAAAGAGCGCTCTCCTTAGGAGAGGTCGAACCGATCGAGCATCATGACCTTGTCCCACGCGGCGACGAAGTCGCGAACGAACTTCTCCTTCGCGTCGCTGCTGCCGTAGACCTCGGCCAGGGCCCGCAGTTCGGAGTTTGAGCCGAAGGCCAAGTCGACTCGGCTGGCCGTCCAGGTGACCGCACCGGTCGCACGATCGCGACCCTCGAAGGTCTCCTCGATGTCAGAGGTCGGTGCCCAGACCGTTCCCATATCCAGGATGTTGACAAAGAAGTCGTTCGTCAACGAACCGGGGCTCCGGGTGAGGACACCCAGCTGGGACTGACCGGTGTTCGCATCGAGGGCACGCATACCGCCGACGAGCACCGTCATCTCCGGCGCCGATAGACCCAGCAGCGCTGCCCGCTCAACGAGCAAATGCTCGGCAGGCAGGTTGTGGCCCTTGGCCAGGTGATTGCGGAAGCCGTCGAAGGTCGGCTCCAGCACCTCGAAGGAGTGCACGTCGGTCTGCTCGGCCGACGCATCCGTCCGTCCCGGGGTGAACGGAACCTGCACGGCGACACCGGCAGCCTTCGCTCCCTGCTCGACCGCAGCGCAACCGCCAAGGACGATCAGGTCGGCAAGCGAGATTCGCTTGCCCCCGCTGGCATTGGAGTTGAACTGCTCCTGGATGCCCTCCAGGGTGCGCAGCACCCCGGCCAGCTGAGCTGGGTCATTGACCTCCCAGCCGCTCTGCGGCTCCAGCCGGATGCGGGCGCCGTTTGCGCCACCGCGCTTGTCGGTGCCGCGGAAGGTCGCCGCTGATGCCCAGGCCGTCGCAGCGAGTTGCGAGACGGTTAGTCCCGATCCAAGGATTGATGCCTTCAGGGCAGTGATGTCGGCTGCGTCCACCAGCGGGTGGTCCACTGCGGGAACTGGGTCCTGCCAGATCAGCACCTCGGCTGGAACGTCCGCGCCAAGATAGCGATTCCGCGGGCCCATATCGCGGTGGGTGAGCTTGAACCAGGCGCGAGCGAAAGCGTCGGCGAACTCTGCCGGATTGTCCTTGAACCGGCGTGCAATCGGCTCGTAGATCGGGTCGAAGCGCAGGGCGAGATCCGCGGTAGTCATCATCGGCGCGTGACGCTTGGTCGCGTCGTGTGCGTCCGGGACGGAATCGGCAGCGGCACCGCCTGCTGGCTTCCACTGCTTTGCGCCAGCAGGGCTGGTGGTCAACTCCCACTCGTAGCCGAACAGGGTCTCCAGGTAGGAGTTGTCCCACGTGATGGGCGTGGCCGTCCAGGCACCCTCGATACCGCTACTGATGGTGTCGTAGCCGTTGCCGGTTCCCTTGGAGTTCTTCCAGCCAAGCCCCATCTGCTGCAAGGGCGCAGCCTCGGGCTCGGGGCCGACGAAAGCGGCCGGATCCCCATTGCCGTGGGCCTTGCCGAAGGTGTGGCCACCGGCGACGAGGGCGACGGTCTCCACGTCGTTCATCGCCATCCGGCCGAAGGTCTCGCGGATGTCGCGTGCCGATGCCAGCGGATCGGGATTGCCGTTGGGGCCTTCGGGGTTGACGTAGATCAGACCCATCTGCACGGCAGCAAGCGGATTCGCCAGGTCGCGGTCACCGCTGTAGCGGTTGTCGGCGAGCCACTCGGCCTCGGTTCCCCAGTAGGTCTCGTCCGCCTCCCAGACGTCGGCCCGACCGCCACCAAAGCCGAAGGTCTCGAAGCCCATCGACTCCATCGCGACATTGCCGGTGAGGATCATCAGGTCTGCCCAGGACAGGCTCTTGCCGTACTTGGCCTTGATCGGCCACAGCAGGCGGCGGGCCTTGTCAAGGTTGACGTTGTCCGGCCAGCTGTTCAAGGGGGCGAAGCGCTGCATGCCGGCGCCGCCGCCGCCCCGGCCATCACTCGTGCGGTAGGTGCCGGCGCTGTGCCAGGTCATCCGGACGAAGAACGGGCCGTAGTGGCCGTAGTCCGCTGGCCACCACTCCTGGGAGTCAGTCATCAGGGTCCGAAGGTCTGACTTGACCGCCTCGAGGTCCAGGCTGTTGAAGGCCTTCGCATAGTCAAAGTCGGAATCCATCGGGTCGGACTGCGGGGCGTTCTGGCGCAGGATCCGCAGGTTCAGCCGATTGGGCCACCAGTCGCTGTTCCCGGTGCCCTCGGCGCCACGGTGCACGACCGGGCAGCTAGCTGTCTCTGACATGTGTCATCTCCTATATATGGTGTTCATGCGGATGTTCGTGTGTTCAAGCGTCGGGTGTATTCAAGCGTGAGTCATGTTCGAGCGTGTGTCATGCGGGCGCGGGGGGTGTTTGCCTGACAAGCCGGGCAGCGGCCCCAATAGGCGACCTCTGCCTCGTCGATCTGGTAGCCAAAGTCGTCCTTGGGGGTCAGGCACGGCGCGGCTCCGACGGCACAGTCCACGTCAACCAGGCTGCCGCAGTCCCGGCAAATGATGTGGTGGTGGTTGTCGTCGACGCGGTCCTCGAAGCGAGCGGGGGATCCCACCGGCTGAATGCGCCGAACCAGTCCCACGTCGACAAGGAGTGCGAGGGCGTCGTAGACGGATTGCCGCGAGATGGTGCCGATGTTTGCCCGGACGTCCGCGGCGACGCCATCGGCGGTGGCATGTGGGTGGCCGGACACTGCGCGCAACACTGCCAGTCGCTGAGCGGTGACCTGGACGCCACGCTCGCGCAGGAGGCTAGCCGGGTCCTTGATCACTGCGTCAGGCTAGGGGCAACTTTGGAATGAGTCAAAAGATAGACAGTTCTGGATCCTGCAGTCGCGCGCCCGCCGGGCCTCGGGATGGCACGATGCCTGCCGTGACTTCTGAGGCGGCAACCAGCGAGCGGTCCAAGCAAAGCGTGAGCTGGTTCGAGCTCTTCTACGACCTAGTGATCGTTGCCGCAGTCGCGCAGGCGGGCAAGGTCTTCATCAAGTCTCCCGATTGGGGGACGACAGCACTGATCGTCTCGGCTCTGCTGGTGCTCTTCTGCATCTGGCTCTTGGTCACCGTGAGTCACGGATTGTTCCCGGGGGATGACCCGATCCGGCGGGTAATCGTGCTGATGCAGATGATGTTCATCAGCGTGGCCGCTCTCGCCCTCGGAGAGGCTGGCCTACCCAACTGGGTTGGCTTCGCTTGCGGAGGACTGGCCCTTCTTGCCGTGACGGCCCTTTACCTACGCCATCTCTCCGGAGCGGGCGCACTGCGAGTCACCGTGCGGCAGGTCGCACTGTGCACCGGCCTCGGGGCCAGCTTGTTCCTTGCCAGTGCCCTCGTCTCCGTCTGGCTGACATTCGAGCAGTCGGTGTTCGCGCCGCCGATACTGCTCCTGATCGGGGCCGTGTTCATCCTGGTGCCGGTGTTGACCGTCATCCTGAGGGGGATCGTCGAAGCGGGCACTCTCGACACGCACCATCTCGAGGAACGCTTTGGGCTCTTTGTCATTATCGTGCTCGGCGAGTCATTCGTTGGCTTGCTCGCAGCCCTTGGGGCACTCGGCGATATCCCGAGCCCGGTCTTCTTCGTGCTCACCTTTGTTGTGTCCTTCTGTATCTGGTCGCTGTACTTCAACGCCGTGCTGCCCTTTGGGATGCCGCATGGGATGGCTGGGCTGCGGTGGTGGATTGCCGGTCACGCCCTTCTCGTTCTGTCGATGGTGTCGGTCGCGGTAGCTTTCGCGGACCTGACCTTGAACCAGCAGGGTGAGAGCACGCTGAAGTTTCAGGGCAGTTGGACGCCGCTCCCGCTGCTGGGAGTCTTGACGGCCCTGGCCATCCTGACAGCGGCATCCCGGGGGTGCCCACCCGCCTTGCGCCGGGTGCACTACGGCGCTGTTGCGGCGGTGGCCATCCTGACGGTGTGCGACCTCCTCCTGGTCGGCCCGGTGGTGAACGGCTTCACCACCACAGGTGCGGTGGTGATCGTCATCGATGCTTTGGTCTGCACGGTGATCCGCAAGCGGATAGGCGCTGCACAGCTCTAGCGCTGACGGAAGGTGTTTGGAGTGTCCCGAGGCCGGTTCGGTCTGGAACCTCTCGACCCAACACGGAAAGTGCGTATTCGACTCGGGCGATTGCGATGGTGGTGAGAGGGTCGCCTGGATAGTGGCGCTCGTACACCTCTTCGGCTGAGAAGGTGCGTGCCATCAGTGGTTGACCAGTTCTGCGGGATCTGTACGACGGGCCTGAAGCGGGCCCGTCGTTCGACAGCGTTCCACCCAGGGTGTCGAAGTACCGTCGCCAGTTCCAGAACTAGTGCTCCTTGGTGAGCGGCCGGGCAGCCGCGTTACGAACGCCCTCATCTCCGTCGAGGGCCAGGCCTGCAACCACTTCATGTGGCGAGGATGAATTGCCTGCGACCTCGGCGCGCACTCGCCAGTCCTCGTCGGTGGCCAGCGTCCTCAGTAGGACGATTGGCACGCCTCTGTTTGCGCCCACCTGAGCCCTTACCTGCCAGTGGTCATCACCGGCAAGTCGGTCAAGGACAGATTCAGCGGCTCCCAGGTGAGCCGCCACGGCCGAGCGAACTCGCCAGTCATCATCGCCTGCAGCTCGGTCCAGTGCCTTCGCTGAAAGTCCGGGGTTAGCCGCCGCCATCGCGCGCACGCGGTTGTCCTCATCGCGAATCAACTCGTCGAGCCATGCGTCAGATGTAGCGGTGTTGGCCGCGATTGCCGCTCGTACCGACCAGTCCTCGTCGAAGATGAGATCCTCGATCGATCGAGCAGGCGTGTTCTGATTTGCCGCGGCGGCTGCGCGAACCCGCTTGTCATCGTCCTTTGCCAGTTTTCGAAGGGACGCCGTCGGAGTGTTGGCATGGCCTGCGGCGGTCTCGCGCCCCTGCCACGACGCTCCGATCGCCAGCCCCGCAAGCGCATCGGCGATGAGTGCCGGGTTGCCTTGTACCGCTGACCGCACCTCGGGGTCATTGGAGCAGGCCAGTTCGACCAATCGCTCGATGCCCGTTCGCGCATCCATTGCCTCGGCCGTCACTGCGAGCGCCTAGTTCTTGCCCAGCATCTTGCGAATAGTCATGCGCGGGATGTCCGTCAGGGTCGCGATGCGGTTCTCATTCATTGTCTTTTGATCCACCAACTCGGTCACCAGTGCTGCCAGGGCGTCACGGGCCTCGCGCTCGCGCGCCTTGGCCTTGCGCCACTCCTTGGTCGCCTTGCGCAGTGCCTTCTCGGCATCCTGCTTGCTGGTAGCGGACTTCGCATCGGTCATCGGTTCAGGTTGTTGATTGGGAGAGCTGGTCCACCAGGGGCCCGAGTTCCTGATGGAGTTGGCGCCACTCCAGGGCCTCGTCAATGTATCGGGTGTCAATGGAAGCTCCACAGGTGCACGACACGGTGAAACGGCAGGTCGCCATGAGGTAGTCGGACGTGATCTCGTGGGGATTGCGCACCGCTGGGGTCGGCACGTGACCCTCGGGACGTGACCTTGCGGAGAAGCTGAGCCTCATTGTGTTCCTCCTTGCGCCTGCCAGGTTGCTCACTCGTCGTCATAGTGCTGCGAGCGTCCCGAAGTCTAGGCATAGACAGTTCTTATTGTCCAGTGCTAGGCAGAATTATTTGTCCAGCACTAGGCAATCCCGCTGTCGGGTGAGTGTTCAAACGTCACCCGACTAGCGCAGGGCAGCGAGGGCGAGCCGAACCAGGGGGTGCTGGCCAGCCCTGGCCAGGGTGGTCTCGCCGCGAGAAAGTCGCTCGAATGCCTTCCAGCCGGGGGAGGTCGACGCCAGAGCCCGGTAAAAGGCACGGGGGTGGCGCGTGTAGGCGGCAAGTGCGGTGAAGCCGACGGCCATCTCGCGTCCCATGGTGGATTCGACCGCGTCCGAGTAGCCACGGCCGAGTTCAGCGAGGCTGTTCGGGGTTGTCGCCAAGGCGGCCGCCGCCTGACCAGCCAGCCGTCCCGAGCGAAGGGCGAAGGAGATCCCCTCCCGCGTCCACGGTTCGAGCAGGCCGGCCGCATCGCCGGCCAGCAGAATTCGATTGACCGCCAGGGGGGAGTCCGCGGCCCTGCACCGCGTCAGGTGCCCGCCCTCGTGGGCGATGCCGTACCCGGCGAGGTCG
>JAULZL010000140.1:0-1660 GCA_032117355.1 Candidatus Nanopelagicales bacterium | reverse complement strand
TGACGGAGAACATCGGCGGAATGGGGCATGCGGCCGTCCCAGAAGTCCGGCAGGCGACCCTGGGCAACGATTCCGGGCTCATCGGCGCCGCGGATCTTGCCCGCGGCTAGCCCTGTCGGAGGATTGGGGGCATCGCACCGCCTACCCGTCCGCGGTGGGGCCGGTTTCTGCCATTGAGTTGATGAGCGCCGATATCGAGAAGGTGGCAATCGAGATTCGCTGATCGGCGATCCCGAAGGGCAGGACCAGATGATCCCCGTGGGCCAGACCACCGCATGAATACACCACGTTTGGCACATAACCGTCACGATGCATGACATCGGGGAAGAGAATCGGTTCGACCGATCGGGCGATCACTTGACTGGGCTGCTCAAGATCCAGCAGCAGGGCGCCGAGGGCGTAGGTGCGCATCGGGCCAACTCCATGGGTCAGGACGAGCCATCCGTACTCGGTCTCGATGGGGGACCCGCAGTTGCCGAGTTGCAACACCTCCCAGTGCTCCTGTGGGACCTGCAGCATCTCAAAGGCGGACCAGTGCCGGATGTCGTCGGACGATGCGACTCCGTTGGTCTCCCGGTCTGCGCGAGTGAGTGCCATGTAGCGGCCGCGGACCTTGCGCGGGAACAGAGCCAGGCCCTTGCCTGCCGCTGCGGCCCCCGCCATCGGCGAACTGGAGAAGGAGAGGAAGTCCTCGGTCTCAAGTAGCTGCAGGGAGATGTTTCCGCGGTCGAAGGCGGTGTACGTCCCGTAGTACATGACTCCGCCATCGTCATTGACGAAGCGAACGAACCGGGCGTCCTCCATGCCGTGGTACTCCGGCGGCGCCTGGGGCCACAGGATCCGCTCGGATAGGTCCGTCTCAGGCGGGAACTTCACCTGGTAGGACCAGTGCGACAGGCTCACGACGTGATTGACCATGGAAGGGCTGACGCCATGGAGCGATCGATCCGAGTTGATCTTGTCGATGGCCTCGTTGAGTTCAACCTCGCCGAACTCGGCGGGGAGGAGTGCTAGCAACTGGTGGACGTGCTCGAAGTCATCGCCGAGCAGGTCGAGCTTGGCGTGGAACACGCTACGGAAGTGCCGCCCCGCCGTGCCCGTTGCGGTCTGGGCGAATCGGCTCGGCTCGTCGATGACCACGTCTCCGGCCGCGCTTACCGTTCCGGTGCGAAAGCCGATTGATGACTTGTGTCCCTCGCCGATGCCGCGCACGCTCATGATGAACCGGGCGTCAGGGCCGTGATTGTCCTGGGGATGCAGGACGATGGATGGATTGGAAAGCGACGCGCCTTCGATTGAGTATTCATGGGTGAAGTAGGCGCCGATCAGCTTGCGGCGTGCCGGGGAAAGGTGGATAGCCGGATCGATGACGGTGACGACCTTCTCGGCATTGGCCTCGAAGACCGCGTCGAGGTCGCGGTGGCGACCGGCGAATCTCTGATGGAGTTCGTCGAGGGTGGGGCCGATGAGCGCTTCGTCAATCTGCAGGATGCGATCAAGCACAGACCCGGCGCGTGATCCGGTCGGCCCGACTGCTTCGAGCCCGGGGACGAACAGGCGCGCCACGACACGAGAAACGTCCGGGTGCAGGTCGATTCCGGTCAATCGGGCTAGGCCGTTTGTGGGGACCGTCGACGGAGTCAATGCCGTGCTCATGCGG
>JAULZL010000139.1:0-4858 GCA_032117355.1 Candidatus Nanopelagicales bacterium | reverse complement strand
CTAACACCGTCACCTTTGCGCTCAACAAGACCGTCATGGTCGGAACGGCCCTCGCCGCCCGGGACCTCCAAAGGCCCGCCGCAGCAAAGACGGGTACGACTGACGACAACAGGAGTGCCTGGTTCGCTGGCTACACCCCAGATCTTGCAACCGCAGTCCTGATGGCCAAGGAGGATGCGGAGGGTATGCCCATCTCCATGTCCGGTACCGGTGGGCTCGAGACCGTGACTGGCGGCTCCTTCCCGGCGGCGATCTGGACGGCTTACATGGCCGGAGCCCTCGAGGGCACCCCGGTTGCGCAATTCCCTGCACCGCCGGCCGGAGTGAACGACAAACTGAACTGCCCGATGGTCTTGCCTGAGGATGGGACTCAGATCCCGATGGGCTGCCCAACTCCTGGGGTGGTGGAGTTCCAGCCAAGCGCAGGGGCAAGTGCCCTCATCCCCAGTGGGCCCGCCATGCCCGGAGACTCGTCGAGTCCCAACCCGGCGGAGCCATCGGACGCTGCGCCAGAGATTCCCGGGGACACCGGCCCCACTGCCCAGCCAACTCAGCCACCACCGACCGGTCAACCGACCGAACCACCGCCGCCACCACCAGCGGAAACCGGCCCTCCCCAGGGATGATGGGGCCGTGACCGACAACGCCCGGATTGCCGTCCCGACCCTCGACGATCCCTCCATTGCGGCCGCGAGCGCCGGGGTCGGAGGACCAGTCGGTCGCTTCGCCCGCCTCGGGGGCGGGTGGTGGTCGCCCATTCGATTCCTGCTCCTGCTGGCAGCGATCGGCTACGGCATCGGATACATCCTCGACCTGTCCTGCCGGTCAACCGGCTGGGCGGCGCCGGGTCGATATGAACACCTCTGCTATTCGGACATTCCACCCCTGTACTCGTTGCGCGGCTTCGCTGATGGCCTCGTGCCCTACCTCCAGACACAGCCTGGGCAAATGCCCTTGGAATACCCGGTGATCACGGGTGTCTTCATGCAAATCGCCGCGTTCATCACCGGAGGAATCGTTCGCATCCAGCCTGGAATTGATGCGGCTGTCGTCTTCTTCGACGTCAATGTGGCTCTGCTCTTCGTTCCCCTGGCCGTGGCAGTGATCGCCACTGCCCTTACCGTGCGACGTCGGCCATGGGACGCTGCCATGGTCGCCCTGGCCCCCACGGTGATCATGGCCGCGACGATCAACTGGGACATGCTTCCCCTTGCCTTCGCGGGGGTGGCCCTCGTTCTATGGGCTCGCAGATACCCACTGGCTGCTGGGCTTGCCTTGGGCCTAGCCATCGCTTCGAAGTTCTACCCGCTCTTCTTCCTGGGCGGCTTCCTCGTCCTCACCATCAGGACGGCGAAATGGCGGGATTTCGGCCTGCTCCTGAGCGGCACCGTTATCGCCTGGGTTGCCGTAAACCTCCCGGTGGCGCTGGCCAACTTCGAAGGTTGGTCCTTCTTCTACCGCTTCAGTCAACAGCGCGGCGAGGACTTCGGCTCGCCCTGGTTTGCCCTATCCCAGTACGGCCTGCCGAATGTCCCGGCGGACGCGCTCAATGTGGTTTCCTCGGGCACCTTCCTCGTGCTGTGCCTGGGGATCGCCGCACTCGCGCTGCTTGCGCCACGACGACCACGCTTGGCACCCATTCTTTTCTTGATCGTCGCGGCCTTCGTTGTCACCAACAAGGTCTACTCACCGCAGTACGTGCTCTGGCTCGTACCCCTCGCCGCTCTAGCCAGGCCTCGCTGGCGAGACTTCATAATCTGGCAGGCGGGGGAGTTGGTCTATTTCGCGTCGATTTGGTGGTTCCTGGTGGGGTACGGGGTCGAGGACGCCAAAGGGATGACGCCCCAGTGGTACGCCACTGCCATCGTCGTGCACATTGCCGCCACCCTGTACTTCTCGGGAATGGTGGTCCGCGACATCCTTCGACCACAGCATGATCCGGTTCGCAGTGACGGCTTCAGTGAGGACGTGGACGACCCGGGCGGCGGTCCCTTTGACGGCGCCCCGGATGTCGTCCGGCTGCGACCCTCGGCCGCGCCGGAAACCGCCGGCGAACCGACTACGCAATCGACTCCGCTTCAAGACCGATAACCGAGTCGAAGTGCGTGGTGGTGAATCGAATATCGGCCGTCAATTGATCGCCCACCTCGGGAATGGCGCATCCCCGAGGTAACCAGAGCATCGAATGATGCTGGTGGGGAGTCTCGGCGAACCAGCGCTGTCTACCCTGCCAGCTGAACGGCGAGAGGGAGCGACCCGCGGCATCGAGGGCTCCGGTACCTGCGGTGACGACTCGTTGTCGCAGTGAGGCAGCCGGCGAGGGTGCGCTGAGTCCAATGCCGTGTGCGGTGCCCCCAGACACGATGACGACCGTGCCATCGCGTGGACCGGTTCGCTGGCGGTAACCGACGGGTGACCGCCCGGCAACCGGATGGACGGCCAGCACAGCACCCCGAGCCGAGAGGGCAGCACGCTCACCCAGCCACAGCCGCGAGCCGATCCGCACATTCAATGGATTGCCGGCGGCCTGGCGCACTGCGGCAACCTCAACATCGTCCACATGGGAAAGCCAGATCCGACTACTCGGATGCGTGTCCGCGGTGATGCCGTTCCACAGGTTGATCCAGGAGAGAACTTCATGGACACGCCCGGTGGCTGCGTAGTCAGTGCTTGCTGGGGCGCTCGGCTGAACCAGCGGAAGATGCAGCGTTAGCCCGACTATCTCGAAGTCGCCGTCAACCGCTGCGGTCCCCAATTCGTCCATGATCCTCGTGGCCTGCAGTGGAGTGAAGCCAAAGCGCTGCATTGACGTCCGGCCCTCGATGAGCACCCGCGGTCGCGGGATGGACTCGGACAGGGCGCGCAAGGCTGAGCTCGAGGCCACCGTCCTGATGATTCGACCGGCATCCCATCGCTCCGCCAACCTCGACCAGGCAGTTGAGGCGGCGTGGTCACGGGGCTCGTATGGCTCTAGGACGACAACGTCCGCCAGGGTGTGGGCGAGAACCTCCTCCACCTCGAACGCAGTGCCAACCGCCACCACGTCACAGCCCAGGGAGGAACTCTCTCGGGCCAGGGTGGCCTGGCCGAGTCCATAGCCATTGCCCTTGATGACCGGAACCATTCGGGTATCGGCGACCGCCTGAACCGAATCCCGCACCATTCGCAGATGCGAACGCCAGCGGTCACCATCGACCTGAAGGATGAAAGCCACGCCTTCTCCAATCAGTGATATCGCTGGTACTGGGCGTAGCCCCACGCCCAAAGGGGTCGAAGGACGTAGTCGAACTCGCCCGCGTACTCCTGGGCGTAGCCGCCCGTGCCAACTTTGAACTGAACGAGGCCGAATAGGTGATCGGCCGGATCCAGGGTATTGGCGATCCCTCGAAGGTCATACAGCGCGCAGCCAGATCTGTGTGCATCCTGGATCATCCGCCACTGAAGTGCGTTTGAAGGCCGGACGTCGCGATCGGCGGTGGTGGACGCTCCGTAGGAGTACCAGGCGTGGTTTCCGACCTGGACCATGATGGTCGCTGCTGCGAGGTGACCGTCACAGTGAGCGAGATAGAGCCGCACGCGATCAGGATCCGATGAGTTCAACCGGTCCATCATGCGCTCGAAGTAGGCGAGTGCCCTCGGCGTGAAGTGATCGCGAGCTGCGGTCTCGACATAGATGGCGTGAAATGCGGGCAGGTCGTCGATCGTGCCGAGGGACACCTCGACTCCGGCCTTCTCAGCCTTACGGATGTTTCGGCGCCAGAGCTGGTTGAAGCCAGCAAGGACTTCGTCCAATGTCCTCCCCGTCAAGGAAACCTGAAAGACAAATCGCGGCTGGACGTCACCGAACCCGGCCCCAGCACTGCTCTCCTGTCGCCACCCGGAGGCTGAGAGCCGCTCCACGAGGTGCTGACCGGGTACCGAGTGCCAGTCAGCAAGTAGTGAACTGAGGTGATCGACCGGATCCTCGTCCCGATGGGCCATGGCGTCCTTGATGGTCCGCGCTTCCCACCTCCGTGTGGCCACGGGTGGGCCCATCTTGACCTGGAAGGCGCCCTCACCGCGGAGGTACCCGAGCATGGGGCGAAGCCAATCCTCGATCTGGAACTCTGGCCGCTGTACGCGCAGCCAGTCGATGTCCGGTCCCTCGGGCAGGTAGGCCAGGGAGCGGCCAGGGATTCGGGGTACGGGCCGATAGAGCACCAGTCCCGTCCCAACCAATGTTGAGTCGTCGAACCAGCCGAGGGACTCTGGTCGCCATCCGCTCTTGACCTGCCCCCACTCGGGGAGCTGCAGGAAGGACACGGATGGTCGGGAAGCAATCCAGTCACGGTGGCGGTCCGCCGTAATCGGCCGGACGATCAACCCCACGCGGTCAGCCGATCGCCAGGTCGACGACCACCGGAGCGTGGTCCGAAGCACCCTTGCCCTTGCGCTCATCACGATCGATGTAGGCGTCCGTCACCGCGGAGGCAAAAGGCGCGTTGGCGTACACCAGGTCGATCCGCATGCCCCAACCGCGGTGAAGGGCTCCATTCCGGTAATCCCAGAATGTGTACGGATTGCCTTTCAAGGCTCGCGGCATGACGTCCGTTAGGCCAAGGTCACGCAGCCGGGCGAGGGCATCTCGTTCGGCAGGGGTGACATGCGTGCTGTCCGTGAAAACCGTGATGTCCCAGACGTCATCGTCGGTCGGGGCGACGTTGAAGTCACCAATGACGGCTAGCGGTTGACCGACATCGGTTCGCAACTCCGCCTCGACTGTGTCGCGAAGGGCGGCTAGCCAGTCCAATTTGTAGGTGAAGTGGTCATGTCCGGGCTCGCGACCATTGGGGACGTAGACGCTCCAGACTCGAATCCC
>JAULZL010000138.1:0-2619 GCA_032117355.1 Candidatus Nanopelagicales bacterium | reverse complement strand
TCCCCGAGGACTACGTACCCATCGCTGCCTGAGCCAGACGACTTGCCGACGGGTAGCCCATCGTCAGGTCGGGGAGATCACTCGTTACCGAGAGCCGACACGGGTGGCACCGCCGACGCACCAGGCCGACCTCGGCGCTCGGCCTCGGCCGCGGCGCGCTCGAGGCCCCCGTGCTCCAAAGCGGCGACCGGAGACTCACCCCGCCAGACCACGCCCTTTCCCCGTTCGCGCACCACGACCTCCATCGTCCCACCCAGATGCTCCAGGGCACCCGCGACGTTGCGACGCTCTCTGGGCAGGGGAACGGGAAGCAGATGCGACTCGCCGAGTGGTGAGCGACCCTCGATCTCGATTCGCCAGCGGGGACTGCGCCCGGAAAACGACCAACGGTCGTCGCTGACCTCGGCGGTGACCGGCGAGATGCCCGGGTTCCCCAAGCGGATCAGTCGCCCGTCCGGCAACCGGACCACGACGGCCGTGACCTCGGTGCTGAGGCCGGCCGATTCGATCTCGCCTCCGGCAAATGCCACACAGGCCGACTCCTCCTCGAAGCCCTGAGCCTGGCCCCACCACCACGAGTCGGGGAACCCACCCCTGCCCCAGTTCTTCTCGCCGTAGACCTGCCACCCGTCGAGTTCCCATACATCTCCGCCCAGATGCGCGATCCCGGAAGCCTTGCCCCCGAGTAGCCAGGGGTGCCAGTACTGGTTGAGCGCGGGCACCGTCTGGAAGATGCTCGATCCGCCGAGTGAGCGACGGGTCCACTCCGCGCCTGCCGCGACTCTCACCTCCAGCCGCGCCTCTGGGCCGAGATCGACGGTGAGGCTTTCGGCGGACCCGTCGAAGGCGTTGCCCGCGCTGGCACCCAGGGCGTCGGGATCGGCCCAACCCTCGGGGTGCTCGACCGTTTCGAGGAAGCCGTTCGGATGAGAGGCGAGACCGAGGGTCGACCAGGTGCCATCGTCGGCACGATTAACCCCGCAGAGCGCGATCAGGACGCGGCCATCGCCGCGGGGAGCGGTGAAACGCCAGAAGTAACCCTCCATCCGCACGCCTGGATGCGCCTTCAGCTGATCTCCCCACGGAAGATCCGCGCCGGTGCCTCTGAAGGTTTCGATCAACGCCATCGGTGGAGTATCGCGCCCACGGACCCTGATTCCCGTACTCGCCCGAAACCCTCGCGCCTCGGGCGTGTTCAAAGGGGCAGGTATGACTCCCCGGTCCACGAAATCCCCAGAGATGCAAGTTGCAGCCGCAGCCGCGCTCCCGCACGCCCGCCCGATAGGTCACAATGTCCCTGTGGCCCGAAGAATCCGGAAATTCGCGGGGGTGCTGATCGCAGCCGTTGCGCTTCTCGCGCCAGCATCGCTCGCTTCGGCGGCCGACGAGATCCTCCAGCCGGCCAGTTACGCCGATCTCAGCACCTACAAGTGCCAGACCGCCCCGCTGACCATCCGGCCCGGTCAGAACCTGAACCTGTTCGACTCCACCACCACCTGCCCCAACGCGCAGAAGGTCAGCGGGCCCGGAGCTCCCAACCCATTCAGCAGCGACCAAGGGTTCATCACCCGGTTCGAGCCGAACATGGTTTGGACAAACGGACCCGGTGGGGTGGTCACGCCGCGGGTCGACGACCTGCACCTGCATCACGTGGTCTGGTTGAGAGAAGGCGTCCGCTTCGCCGCGGGCGAGGAGAAGACCTACGTCAAGCTGCCGCAAGGCTACGGCTACAAGGTCGCGGGGAATGCGGAGTGGGGCCTCAACTGGATGATCCACGATCTCCTCGACAAGCCCGGACGCCAGGTACGGATCGAGTGGATCATCGACTGGGTTCCCGCCACTAGCGGCAGCGGATCGGCCATCGAGGAACTCACCGGGCGATGGATGGACGTCGCCGGGGATCCCCAGGTCTACCCGGTCTTCGACGCCGAGAAGGGCTTTGCCAATACCGAGGACGGGAAGTTCACCTTCCCAGACGAGGTGCCGCAGCTTGCATCGCAGGCGGGCTACGAGGAGCGGGGTAAGATCAGCAATGCCCACCGCTGGACCATTCCGAGCGGTGGAGTCACCCTCATCTTCGGAGCGGGCCATCTGCACCCCGGGGGCTTGTACGTCGATGTGGAGGTCACACGTAGCGGGGTGACCAAGAACATCTTCCGCTCCAATGCGCGTTACTACGAGCCGGCCGGGGCGGTCAGCTGGGACGTATCGATGAAGGCGACCAGGCCCGAATGGCGGATCAAGCTGAAGCCGAGAGACGTCGTCTCGATCAGCGCGACCTACGACGTCACCAGGGGCTCCTGGTACGAGTCTATGGGGATCATGCCGTTCGCTTACGTCAACGGCCGGAGCGAGCCCAACTCTGCCGATCCCTTCGATGCTCCGGATGCGGATGCGTTCCAGGCGATGGTCGACGCCGGAGGAATCCTCACCCATGGCCGTCTCCCTGAGAACATCGATGACAAGGCGAACAAGCCACTCGGGCTTGCCGACCCCCGCAAACTGAAGAACGGACGGTTGATGCCAGCCCAGGGTGTGCGGATCTGGGATTCGTTCTTCACTCTCGGTGGCTTCTCGGCGCTGCGGGGATTCCCGGCCAGCGCGATGCGGCCGCCGGTG
>JAULZL010000137.1:0-3221 GCA_032117355.1 Candidatus Nanopelagicales bacterium | reverse complement strand
CGCAGGCGGCTATTCGCCGCAACGCCACCGCCGATGACCAGGTGCGGCACCCCGTGGTCTCGGCAAGCTGCGACTGCCTTCCTGGTCAGGACATCGACCACCGCCTCCTGGAAGGACGCGGCCACGTCAGGAACCGAGACGGTAGAGCCGTCCAACTGCTGCTGGCGGATCCAGCGGGCTACCGCTGACTTGAGGCCGGAGAAGGAGAAGTCGTACGGATACGAGGACGCGTCATTGCCCGATGTCAGCCCTCGAGGGAAGGCGATGGCGTCACGATCACCCTCCTGAGCGGCACGATCGATCCACGGCCCACCCGGGAACGGCAGGTCGAGCAGCCGGGCCACCTTGTCGAATGCCTCCCCCGCCGCATCGTCCAGGGTCGCGCCAAGCGAGGTGATCGAGGTGTCGTTGCCATCCACCAAGAGCAGGCTGGAGTGCCCGCCTGAGACCAGTAGGCCAACAACCGATTCCGGCAGCGGACCGTGCTCAAGTTCATCCACCACCACGTGGCCGGCAAGGTGGTTGACGGCGTAGATGGGGACCCCAAGCCCAATCGATAGTGCTTTCGCGGTAGCGGTGCCGACGAGAAGTGCGCCGACTAGGCCCGGGCCACCGGTAACCGCTATGCCGTCAACGTCAGCCAGCCGCACGCCGGCATCCGCGCAGGCGCGCTCGATCGTCGGAATCATCGCCTCGAGGTGAGCCCTGCTGGCAACCTCGGGAACCACTCCCCCGAATCGGGCATGCTCCGCCACGCTGGACGCCACGGCATCAGCCAGCAACGAACGACCACGCACGATGCCAACGCCTGTCTCGTCGCAGGATGTCTCGATCCCAAGGACGAGTGGTTCACTCATCGCGCACTCGTACATCGCGCACTCGTTCATCGCGCACTCGTACATCGCGCATTTCCCGATTGAGTGCTTCACCGGTCAGCGGTCTCAGGCGCATGACATGGGCGTCGATACCCGGGGCGTAGTAGTTGCGGCGAATGCTGATGCGCTCAAAGCCAAAGCGCTCATACAGATGAATCGCCGACGCGTTGTCGGACCGAACTTCAAGAAGAAGTTCTCTGGCGCCCTTCTCGTGCGCCATGTCGATGAGGGCCTCCAACAGCCGACTGCCGAGTCCAATGCCCTGCCTTCGAGGGTCCACCGCGATGGTCTGAACATCGGACTGTGCGCCGAGGGCGAACAATCCGGCGTAGCCAATCACCGCGCTGTCTTCCTCCGCAATCAGGTAGGTGCGCGTCGGTTGAGCGAGCTCGGACCAAAACTGCTCGCGCGACCACTTGTCAACAGGGAATAGCTGCTCCTCAAGGTGGTGGACAGACTCGATATCCCACCACCGCATTCTTCGGATTACCCATGCCACGACATCACCCCAATACTCACGGCGCCACCGCATCCGGTCGCCGAACATAGAGGGGCAGCGGGGGCAGCAAAGTTTGACCCGCCATTTGGCGGGCGGTGCTGCCATCGTCGGTGCCGTGAGCGGCCATTGCCGTCACGGGTTCAGAGAGGGCCGCCCCAGAGCCAAGAAGGCGGCCGGCGAGCAAGCCGACATCGCGGGCGTGGGGCAAGCGCTGGGTCCACCGTGCCACCGGTGCGTCGTCCAGCGCAGTCCCAGCCTCGCCGAACCACGGCAGGTCGCGGATCTCCCGGGCCACTTCAACCGGCCGTTGGACATGGGGGCCGTCGACTCGACTACCGTCCGAGGTGAATCGAGCCCAGTAGACCTCGCGCCGCCTGGCATCAGTCGTCACGACGAAGTCGGCCCTTCCAGTCTCACCTTCGGCGACCGAGGCTCCCAGCGCATCCAGGGAGCAGACTCCGACCACCGGGATCCCCCAGGCCAAACCAAGTGCCCGGGCGGAACTGATCCCTACGCGCAAGCCGGTGTACGGGCCGGGTCCAACCCCGCAGGCAACCACGGCGATGCTGAGACCCGGTACCTCCGACAGCACCAGACTCATCAGGACGGCCAGGACCTCGGCATGCCGTCGCGCATCGATATGCATCGCCTCAGTCACCACCACGCCGTCGACGAGGACGGCAACGGAGGTAGCCGCGGTCGATGTATCGATTGCCAACATCACCATTGGCTCGATAGGCCCTTGATCACGGTGTCGCTCCATCTGTCGCCAACACCGATGAATGTCACCTCACGCCGCTCATCCGACTCATCCCCTGAGCGCTCGATTCGCACCACCAGGCGCTCAGTGGACAGACGCTCTGCTCGACCCTCGCCCCATTCGACCACCGTGACGCTTGATGCTAGGTGCGCGTCCAGATCAAGGTCATCAAGCTCGATTGCATCAGCGACCCGATAGGCATCGACGTGAACCAGGCTCGGGCCACGCTCGCCGCGGTGCACGCGGGCAATCACGAAGGTTGGACTGGTGATTCGCTCAGCCACACCAAGGCCAGCACCGATGCCCTGCACAAGGGTTGTCTTGCCGGCGCCTAGGTCACCCGACAGGACAATCACGTCCCCCGGCCTGGCGAGGGCAGCAATTCGCCCGCCCAACTCACGCATCCGTTCCGGTGTCGCCACCGTCAGGGTCACGAGGCCCGAGTTCCGCGGAGGTTTCGCAGCACGCGATCGAGAAGCTCGTTCAGAAGCCGGTCCACGTCATCATGGAATTCGATATTGGTCATGTGGCCGCCGTTCGGTATGACGACGAACTCGGCTCCCGGAATGTGGCGGACGATTGCCTCGCTGTGCTCCTTGGGCGTCAGCCGATCAGCGTCCCCGACGATGACGAGCACCTCCGCATGCTGAAGTGTCGGCAGCGCATCGAACTTGTCGTGAGCCTGCAGGGCAGGAAGGAATTCGGCGAGAACGTCGATGGGAGTGGCGTCGATCATCTCGGCTACGAACTGGCCAGCCTGTTCCGAAGCCACTGAGCCGAAGGACAGGGCGCGCGTGACGACAAGCCCGAGGTCGCTACTCGAACGTCGACCACGCTCGACGATGTCCTTGCGCTTCGCGAGCGCCATCGCAATCGGCGGCGCGAGTCGGTGAAATGCCTCCCGCGCAAATGGTGGCAGCCCAAAGGAGACGTCGGTAAGACTGCCAGCCGTCGTCGAGATCAGGGCGACGCCGAGAACCCTCTCGGCAAACATCGCCGGCTGCTGCTCCGCCAGGGCCATGATCGTCATGCCGCCCATCGAGTGGCCGACCAACATGAGCGGACCGGTTGGGGCCACCGCATCGAT
>JAULZL010000136.1:0-1571 GCA_032117355.1 Candidatus Nanopelagicales bacterium | reverse complement strand
CCGCAACTCCTGCCGTGACTCCGGCACCTGTCGTCACTCCCGCTCCGGCTCCGAGCGCGAGCGCCTCAGCATCGTCACCCGCAATTCCGGTCACGGCAGCTGCCATGACGGTGGCGGTCAAGGTGACTTCAGACTGGGGCACCGGACGCAACGTCGACCTCACCATCACGAACACCGGTTCCACCGCGGTCAATGGGTGGTCAGTGTCGATGCCGTGGTCCGGCACGAGCGTGAGCATGTGGAACGCGACAGCGAAGCTCACCGGTGGCGTCCTCACCGCGACGAACACCTCATGGAATGGCTCCCTCGCGCCCGGTGCCTCGGCGACCGTCGGCATGACGGACACCGGGTCGTACCGAGCGCCCACGACCTGCACGTCCACTGCCGGATCATGCGTGATCGCTGGCAGCACGGCTGTGACCCCGGCGCCCACGGCGACACCGACAGCCTCTCCCACGGCGACTGCGACGCCGACCGAAACATCCGCGTACGTGCCGAAGGCGGGTAGCTACCAGGGCAACAAGAAGCTCATCGCCTACTACCCGGCGTGGGCAACCTATGCTCGAGGCTTCCAGGTTTCCGATATCCCAGGGCAGAAACTCACCCACATCAACTACGCCTTCGCGAATATCCAAAACGGCCGGTGCGTGCTCGGAGATTCGTACGCCGACATCGACAAGGCCTTCACTGGCGACACCTGGGATCAGGGTGCACTGCGCGGGAACTTCAATCAGCTATTCAAGCTCAAGGCGGCCAATCCGAGCCTCAAGACGATGATCTCCATCGGAGGCTGGACCTGGAGCGAGAACTTCGCAGCCGCGGCGGCGTCTGACGCCTCGCGCAAGGACTTCGCCTCGTCCTGCGTGACGTTCATGAAGCAGTACGGCTTCGACGGCATCGACATCGACTGGGAGTACCCGGTTTCCGGGGGCCTGAACGCGGGCACCCCCGCGGACAAGCAGAACTACACGGCCCTGCTCAAGGAGTTCCGCACGCAACTGAACGCTGAGGAGGCCAAGAACGGCCGCGGCTACTCCTTGAGCATCGCCGCACCAGCCGGCCCCTCGATCATCCCGAACCTCGAGGCAGCGAAGCTCGGTGGAGTTCTCGACTGGATGAACCTCATGTCATATGACTTCCATGGCTCATGGGATCCGATCACCGGGCACAACGCCCCGATGACCGTCGGCCCGAAGGACGCGGCAACCGGGTTCAGCATCAAGGACGCAGTCGACTCCTACCTCCAAGCCGGATTCCCTGCGGCAAAGCTCGTCCTGGGCGTCCCGTTCTACGGACGAGGCTGGGAGAACGTCGGACCCAACGGCACCGGCCTCTACCAGTCCGGCACAGCCGCCTCGGTCGGCACCTGGGAGAAGGGCGTCTTCGACTTCTCCGACATCAAGGCAAATTATCTGCCGAGCATGACCCGATCCTGGGATGCAAGTGCTCAGGTGCCGTACCTGTACGACCCGGCCCGCCGGCTGTGGATCAGCTACGACGATGCCCAGTCGATGAAGATCAAGGCCGACTACATCAAGGCAAAGGGCCTTGGCGGTGCCATGATCTGGGAG
>JAULZL010000135.1:0-17120 GCA_032117355.1 Candidatus Nanopelagicales bacterium | reverse complement strand
GTATCCCACCTGTTCTACGGCGTTCAGGACGGTGAACTCCCGCCGCAGGTCGTGCGCGCTGGGCATGATGTGGCCCAAAGGTGGCCGACGGATCGCCCAGCAACGTCCAGCGGCGTCAGTGACCACGTATGTGAGATTTGATCGTCCACCCGCGAGTAGTTGAGCGGTGGGTGGTGCGGCTAGATCGAAGGCTGGAACATGTTCTCGGAGCCAGTCGGCCATGGGGGCAAGTGGGAGTCCTGCCGAGTCTGCCGTCACTTCCAGTCCCCGGGAAGGTGATCGCGCTGCGATTGTCGGATTGCTCGTTTCGCGATGGACATGCGGTGCACTTCTGAGGGACCGTCGTAGATTCGAAAGGGCCGAAGATCGGCGAAGATGCGTGCGATCGGAAGGTCGGCGAGTGTCCCTGACCCACCGCATAGTTGCATCGACCGGTCAGCGATGCGAAAGGTCGCCTCAGCAACAAAGGTCTTGGCAATGGAGGTCTCCTTGCGTGCAGGCATTCCAGCGTCCAGGGCACCGGCAGCGTGCAGGATCAACTGGCGCGAAGACGCGATATCGATCTCGTTGTCCGCGATCATCTGCTGCCCCATGCCGAGCTCGCTGAGGGTCGTGCCAAACATTGGACGCCCTGCTGCGTACCTGACCGCGGTCTCATGGCAGCGCCGCGCCGCCCCTAGCCAGCGCATGCAGTGCGTGAGGCGTGCTGGTGCCAGCCGTACCTGTGCGTACTGGAATCCCTCGCCGACCTCCCCCAGCACACTGTCACCGGATACGACGCAATCGTCGAAGACCACCATGCAATGGCCGCCGCTGAAGGCCCAGTCCATCGTGTCGAGGCGACGCTCCACCCTCATTCCGGGGTTGTCGGCGTCAACAAGAAACATCGTGGCTCCACCTTCGGTGCGAGCCATGACAATGCTGAATTCTGCACCGTCCGCACCGGTGATGAACCACTTGCGTCCGTTGATGATCCAGTCCGAGCCGCGGCGCACTGCCTCAGTGGTCAGCAGATCGGGGTCAGAGCCCGCACCTGGTGATGGCTCGGTCATGGAGAAGGATGAGCGGATCCTTCCCGTGCACAAGGGCGCGAGATAACGCTCCTGCTGTGCGGGTGTGGCTACCTTCTCGAGCATTGCGATGTTTCCCTCGTCAGGCGCCGAGCAGTTCATGGCGGCGGGCCCCAACAGGCTGCGTCCGCTCTCCTCCAGCACGAGGGCAGCGCTTCGATGGTCAAGTCCGAGTCCACCGCTTTCACGCGGAGCAGTTGGCGCAAAAACTCCGGCCTGGCGTGCGGCGTCCTGCAACTGGCTCCGGATCTCATCGCTCGGCCCATGTGCGTGCGCCATCGCCTCGGGTTCGCGCGGGATCACCGAAACGTTGACGAACTCCCGAACGCGCAGGGCAATGTCCCTGGTGAGTTCCGAAATGCGTAGGTCGTAGCTCATGGACTGCTCCTCATTCCTCAGCCAGCGACCGGTGAAGAACGGTGTACTCGCGGTCGGGACCGACGAGTGCGTAGTGAGCGCCTTGGCGAAGGAACCCGCTAGTACCGGATTGCTGCGGATCAAGCAATGGTGTTAATCAAGTGTGAAGTCAGCATAGACACACACGAGACACGCTGCTACCTTTTCCTCCGTACCCGACCCAGAGCACGGGGGTTCCCGCCGGAACCGCCCGTTCTCTCGGGAAGGTGTGCAGTCGCTCTTTACTAGTAACCAGGTAGACGGTCCTGCCCTTCGGCTGAATGGTGGTCGCAGGCGGGCGTCACCCGCGTCCAGGGAGGTTCCATGTCAGTCAGGGAAGTCGAGTTCGACAGTTGCGGCACCCGAATCCGGGCCGATCTCATGCTGCCCGAGGGCACTGGGCCGTTCCCGGTCGTCGTGATGGCAGGTGGCTGGTGCTACGTCAAGGAACTCAGGCAGCCTCAGTACGCACAGGAATTCGTTGATCGCGGCTTCGCAGCGCTGATCTTCGACTACCGGCACATGGGGGCCAGCGATGGTGAGCCGCGTCAGCACATCGATCCCTGGGCGCAGATCGAGGACTACCAGAATGCCGTGACATGGGTGGAGAACCAGCCTGAACTCGACTCAAACCGCATCGGCGCCTGGGGCATCTCCTACAGTGGCGGCCACGTTCTGATCCTCGCCTCAATCGACCCGCGGGTGAAGGTCATTGTCTCCAACGTCCCGGTGATGGATGGCTACCAGACGATGTGGCGGGTTCACGGCACCGAGCGGTTCCGCAAGCTCAAGGACCTGATCCTCGAGGAGCGGCGTCACCGCATGAAGACCGGCGAATACCTGTATATGGGCATGTCCGGGACACCTGCAAACCCCGACGCTGACATGACCACCTGGCCCTTCGATGAGGTGCGGGTGGTATTCGAGGACTTGAAGGCCACACAGGCCCCTCGGCACGAGCACCGCAACACGGTTGTCTCCGTCGAGAACTTGATGAAGTACGACAGCGGTCCCTACGCCGCTCGCATCATCAACAAGCCGGTGATGATGATCGTCGCCAAGGACGATGACATCACCATGTGGGACCAGGAGATCGCAGCCTTCGACTCGATCCAGTCGCCAGACAAGGAACTGGTGATCTTGCCAGCGACCGACCACATGACCCTCTACAGCAATCTGACGGCACTCGACTACGCCGCCAAGGCGGCCGGTAGTTGGTTCAGCCGTCACCTGGTCGAGAACCCGACGATTGCAAATCAGATCGGCCGCTACTCCGCCTAGTTATAGGACGAAGTGGTCCATCCCTGAAGTACGAGAAGGCAGACATGGTGCTGGCGGCCACCCGGCCACACGAGGTGAGTTGGCCCGAACTGGCCGAGTTTGCCGCCAGTACGCCTGCCTTGGTGTGTGCTGCCGCCAGGAACCTCGGTGATCGCAAGGCGATTACCGAGGGTGGAACGACGCTGACGTGGAGTCGAGTCGGCCAGTTGGCCGACTCGACTGCCACGTCGCTCACCACGAACGGCGTGCGGCCGGGCGACGTTGTGAGCGTCCAATTGCCCAACTGGTGGGAAACGGTCGTCATCGCATTGGCCGTTTGGCGGCTGGGAGCCGTGCTGAATCCCGTTACGCCGATCTACCGCGGCAGCGAACTGCGCGTGATCTTTGAGATGGCGCAGCCATCGCTGGTGATCTGCCCCGGTGAGTTCGGCGATACCGACTATCTGTCGATGACCAAGCAGGCTCTCGCGGGAGCCGGCAGTGCAGCCGCCGTAGTTGCGATAGACCGCGGGACAACGAACGTGGTGCCGCACGGCCCGGTGCCGCCTTCGGGACTGCCCGAAGTCTCCGAGCTCTCTGTTGATGATGTGAGCCTGCTGATGTTCACGTCCGGCACAACTGGTCGCCCCAAGGGTGTCCTGCACAGCCATCGAACTCTGCTCTACGAAACGTGGTCCATCGCAGACAGGTTCACATTGCAGCAACCCCACGTCTTCATGCCTTCGCCACTCACGCATATAACCGGGTTGCTCTACGGGATCCTCCTTCCGATTCTGGCCGAGGGATCCGTCGTCTTGCAGGATCGGTGGAATTCAACCGTCGCGGTGGACCTCATCGAGGATTATGGCTGCACCTTCTGCGTTGGGGCGACGCCATTCCTCGCGGGTCTTGTCCAGGAGTACAGAAAGCGTGGGCACGGATCACACCTAGATTCATTCGTCTGCGGTGGTGCGGATGTTCCTCCGGACGTCATCAGCGATTCTGAAGCGGTCATGGGGACTATTGCCGTACGCGCATACGGCCTCACCGAACTCCCCACCCTGACCTGCGGGCATCCTGCAGATTCCGTAATCCGACGAAGTGGTGACGACGGAGCGTTGATCGGTTCAAGTGAGGCGCGTTTGGTGGACGCCGAGAGTGGCGTGGGGGATCTTGAGGCCCGAGGGCCAGAGTTGTTCCTCGGCTACCTGGATCCAGCCGACAATGAGCAAGCCTTCACCCCGGACGGATGGTTCAGGACCGGGGATCTCGCCGCCACCGAGGGAAATCACATTCGGATTGCGGGCCGGCGCAAGGACGTCATTGCCCGTGGTGGCGAGAACATCAGCCCCTTGGAGATCGAACTGCTGCTCCGCAATCTCTCCGGAGTCGGTGACGTAGCTGTTGTCGGCGTTCCTGATGTGGTGCTGGGTGAACGAGCCTGCGCAATGATCGTGCCGGATGGCCAACCCCCGACACTTTCTGAGATTCGGGCCTTTATCGATGAGCACGAGCTCGCTCGCCAGAAGGCACCCGAACACCTCCTGCTCTGTGAGTCCCTGCCGCGTACTGCAAGCGGGAAGGTGCAGAAGTTCCTTCTTCGCGACATTGCCGCCCAGCGCCTCAGCGCTGGGGAGGGTGAGAGCCGGTGACCGCCGACGAGTTGCTCCGCGCATATCGCCTCATGATCATGATTCGGCGCTTTGAGGAAGCCGCAGCTGACCTGTACGCGAAGGGGGAGATCCCTGGCTTCGTCCACCTGAGTATCGGTCAGGAAGCCACTGCCGTCGGAGCATGCCTACACCTGCGGGAAACCGACATCATCACGTCAACCCACCGCGGGCACGGACATGCCATCGCAAAGGGACTTGACCTGTACGGGATGCTCGCCGAACTCATGGGTCGACAGACCGGCACCTGCCACGGGCGGGGTGGGTCGATGCACATCGCTGACCCGAAAATCGGAATCTTCGGAGCCAACGGCATCGTTGCGGCCGGCCTGCCCATTGCTGTCGGGGCCGCGCAGGCGATCAGAGCTCAAGGACGCGATGACCTGGTCGTCGCCTTCTTCGGGGACGGAGCTGTCGCTCAAGGTGCCTTCCATGAGTCGGTCAACCTTGCCGCCTTATGGGGGTTGCCGGTGATCTTCTTGTGCGAGAACAACGGATACTCGGAGTTTTCGCGCACGGTCGACCAGCACCCGGTGGAGCTGAGCCAGCGCGCTGCCGGCTACGGGCTTCCGTATCACGGGGTCGACGGAAACGACGTCATTGCGGTGGCCGAATTGATGGATGTGATTGCAGCAGCCGTCCGTGAGGGCTCGGGGCCGCACATCGTTGAATCCAGCACCCTTCGCGGGCGGGGCCACTACGAGGGTGACCCACAGCGTTACCGCGACGTGGATGACGCCGAGCAACTGGTTGTGGCGGACCCGGTCGAGCGGACGCGCGCCGCATTGCTTGAGGCTGGGGTCGGCCCTGAGGCGTGGCAGCAGATCGATGATGAGGTGGCCACGACACTCGCCGCAGCGATAGAGCAGGCACGCCGTGATCCGCAGCCGGATCCATCCTCGCTACTGGAGGACGTCTACGGGCCTCCATTGCATATCGCTGATCGGGTGGAGGAAGCGGATCAACAGCCACCGATGCGATATTCGAAGGCAATTCGTACCGCCCTTACGGATTCCCTCGCAGAGGACGAAAGGGTCTTCCTGGCTGGGATTGATGTCGGAGGTGGCAATGTCTTCGGCTTGACCCGTGGGCTTGCCGAGCAGTACCCGGGACGAGTTCTCGACACACCTATCTCAGAGGCCGCCATCATGGGCTTGGCGGTCGGATCATCGATGGCTGGCATGCGGCCGGTGGTCGAACTCATGTACCTCGACTTCATCGGGGTTTGCCTTGACCAGGTGATGAACCAGGCGGCCAAGCTCAGGTACATGACCGGTGGTGGGGCAAGCCTGCCACTGGTTATCCGCACGCAATTCGGATCCGGTAGGTCGTCCGGTAGCCAGCATTCACAGAGCCTTGAAGTGCTGCTGGCTCATATTCCTGGCCTTCGCGTCGTCATGCCAGCGACGGCGCAGGACGCCTATGGCCTCCTGCGTGCAAGTATCGACGAGGAGAGCCCGGTCGTCTTCATCGAGCATCGACTGCTCTACGAGCGTGAGTCGCCGGGGCCAATGCCAGGAGAGCGGATCCCGCTGGGCAAGGCACGGATCGCCAGGGTTGGGACAGACGCGACCATCGTGGCCTGGTCCAGGATGGTCTGGGATGCGCTGGCCGCGGCCGAGATCCTGGCGGCGGAAGGTATTGAGGTCGAGGTCATCGACCTGCGAACCATCACCCCGCTTGATCGAACGACGGTTCTCGAGTCCCTTGCCCGCACCAATCGACTACTGATTGCCCACGATGCGGTGCAGGATTTCGGGGCCGGCGCGGAGCTCGCGGCACTCGCGGCCCATGAGGGCTTCTGGAGTCTGGACGCACCCGTCCTCCGGGTAGGGGCCGCGTCATCTCCCGCCCCTTACTCACCGAGTCTTGAGCGAGTGTGGCTGCCGTCGGTTGACGCAATCGTTCAGGGCGTCCGCAGTCAGGTGCACATGTAGAGTTCTACTGGACGCATGCAGCGGCGACGAGTACATTCGCGCCACAGGACTAGCTCGCCATCGATGTCCCGTTGATCAAGCGCAAACCCCTATTCACACATCAGGTAATCGCCCCATCGGGCGAGCAAAGGGAGGAAATCGTGAAGCTCGAAGGCAGGATCGCGATCGTGACCGGTGCTGGCTCAGGAATGGGTCGGGCCATCGCCCAGGAGTTCGTTGCAGAGGGCGCCAATGTCCTGGCGCTGGATGTCCGCAAGTCCGCGGTCGACGAGACCGTCGACATGGTCGGCCTTCCGGACCGCGTCGTGGCATTCGAATGCGATGTCTCGAATGAGGAGTCCATCAAGGCAGCTGTTGCGGCAGCCATGACCAAGTGGGGCCGCGTCGACATCGTGTGCAACAACGCTGGAATCCTTGATGACTACGTCATCGCGGAGGAGACCACCACGGAGCTATGGAACCGAATCCTCGGCGTCAACCTCTCCGGCCCGTTCTTCATGTGCCGCGAGGTCCTGCCGATCATGGTGGCTCAGGGTAAAGGCGTCATCGTCAATACGGCGTCCATCTCGGCCTTCATCGCCGGTGGCGGCGGCTCGGCGTACACAGTCTCCAAGCACGGTGTCCTGGGCCTGACCCGCCAGCTTGCGTTTGAGTACGGCCGTAAGGGCGTTCGCGTAAACGCAATCTGCCCTGGCCCAATTCACACGGGCATGACTGACTACCTGCTCACGCCCGAGGGCCGCAATGAGCATGTTGACTCAATCATCGAGGCGCTACCCGCAGGTCGATGGGGTAAGCCGGTTGAGATTGCGCGTCTAGCCGTCTACCTCGCAAGCGATGACGCTGATTTCGTGCACGGCTCGTCCTACGTTATGGATGGCGGTTGGCTTCTTCCCTAGTACTATTCGCGGTTGGCGCCTGGGATGTCCTCGTAGTGCGGACGCAACAGGCGCCAACCCAGCTCTGGCATCCGGTGCAAGCCCAGGCCTAGGAAGGCGTGCAATGAGCCCACTTCCCGAGGCTTATATTTCGGGTGCACCCACGGGCGCGAATGGGTCCACCGGTCAATCAATGATCGACTCCCTGGCGGATATCGGCACCCATCTGCGCGGCGCGAGGGTCGCACGCGGACTCAGTCTGCGCGAGATGGCCCGACGAGTAGGCGTCTCGGCGAGTTTTGTCTCCCAGGTGGAACTCGGCAAGGCCAAGCCCTCCCTAGGCACTCTCTACGGCTTCCTGTCGGAGTTGGATCTGTCGCTGGACGAACTGATGCCTTCGACTGTTCCGGTACCGCCGGAGGAGCGATCAAAGCCAACCTTGCTGAATAGCTCCGAGGGATCCATGGGGATAGACACCTTCCCCCACATGTGGTCCCCACGTGAACAGACCTGCCAACCGTGGGAAGACCACCCTCTCGTCCAACTCAAGGGGGTGACCTGGCGACGGCTCACTGCCGATGATCCCTTGGTTGACTTCTTGCACGTCACCTACGAGCCGGGCAGTGAATCCTGTCCCCCTGATTCCCTGATGCGCCATGAAGGCCACGAGTACGGACACATCGTCTCGGGACGACTCCGGATTCAGGTGGCATTCGAGGTCTTCGACATGGGCCCGGGCGATGCCATCAACTTCCCGTCAACGACCCCGCATCGCCTTTCCAACGATGGGGATGAACCCTGCAATTCCATCTGGGTCGTCGTCGGCCGTCGATCGACCTCGCGAATCTCCTGGTCTGAATCGGGCGATGAGCGGACAGCGCATAACTGATCCAGCGTTGCCCACGCGGTAGACGGCACTACAGTCCGGCTTCACAAAAAGCGTGAACCAAAAGTGAAGAAATACTGGACAGTGGTCATAGTCGCGGAGTACCTTCCGATTTGTGGTCGCGTCGGGCCACTCAAACCGGGCACCCGTCCGGTGACGTGCCCCGACCAAGCCTCCGCAGGAGAACCCACCGACCCCACCGCGGCGTGCTGTGCGGGTGATGGACAAGGAGTATCAATGAATCTAGGAGCATCAACGGTTCGTCGCCGTTTGGCTGTGGGCGCCATGGCAACGCTCATCGCCCTCGGCTTCACGAGCACCGCTACCCCCGTCTCGGCGGCCCCGGGACCAATCGTGTACTTCATGCAGCCCAACACGACCCCGACGCGCTACATCCAGCAGGACGGCCCGAAGTTCGCAAAGGAACTCGCGAAGCTCGTACCCGGCGTGCAGGTCAAGTTCGTCAACGCAGGTGGCAAGTCCGCCAAGCAGCTCTCCCAGGCACAGCAGGCAATCGCGGCCGGCGCCAAGGCGCTCGTGATCGTGGCGGCCGACCCGGCGACCAGTGCGGGCATGCTCAAGTACGCCGCCAGCAAGAAGGTCCCCGTCATCGGCTACGAGAACCCGCCGTTGAATGGTCCAGTCACCAGCCAGGTCATCTTCAGCCCGCTCAGTGCGGGTGAGGTGCAGGGCAAGTACTTTGCCGCGCAGGTGAACGCTGGCAAGTTCGGTGCCGGTCCGGTCAAGCTTGTTCGCCTCTACGGCAACAAGGGCGACGTCTACACCACGCAGATGCTGCAGGGACAGAACAAGTACCTCCAGCCCCTCATCGACTCGGGCAAGATCCAGGTCGTATGCGAGGACTACGTCACCAACTGGGATCCGGCTGACGCGCAGAGCAAGATGGAGCAGTGCCTCACGAGGACGCAGAACAACATCTCTGCAGTCCTGGGCTTCTATGACGGCATTACGTCCGGAGCCATCGCGGCCATGACCGCCAAGGGTGTGAAGGTCCCGGTCTACGGTGGCCAGAACCCCGAGCTCATCGGTCTGCAGTACATGCTGACCGGACAGCAGGAGGACATGGTCATGAAGAACTTCGGCAGCGAGGCGAAGGTTGCAGCTCAATTGACTGCTGCTGCCCTTCTCGGCAAGACGCCGCCGAAGCCGCCAGTGAATTCTGTGGTGAACAACGGAATGGCGAATGTGCCGACCGCGAGCATCTCGGTCGACTACTTCTACCTAACTCCGGGCAAGGACATCGGTGCCACCATTGACACGAAGGTTGTCAAGCAGGGCATCTTCACCTGGGCACAGATCTGCACTGGTGTGGCAGCCAACACGGCCACGTGCCTGAAGTACAACAAGTAGTAGCAAGACAGCAGTTCCCCCTCAGCGTTGCGGGAAGCCCCAATGGGGCTTCCCGCAACGTGATGCAGGCGGGGCAAAGTTCACCGCAACCTGGAGGATGAGTTGGCCGATCTGGTCTCGATCACTGGACTGACGAAGTACTACGGCGGCGTCCGCGCCCTTTCACAGGTGGATCTCACCCTGCATCAAGGCGAGGTTGTCGCCCTTGTTGGTGACAACGGCGCAGGCAAGAGCACGCTGGTCAAGCTGCTCGCCGGTACGGAGCGAGCCGATGCCGGTGAGATCAAGGTCGAGGGCCAATCGGTCAAGATGGAGTCATCGCGCAGTGCAGTGGCTCTTGGGATTCACACCGTGTACCAGGATCTCTCACTCTGCGACAACCTTGACGCCGTTCGCAATCTCTTTCTGGGCCAGGAGCAGTACTCGGGGATTTGGACCGGTCGACGGCTACGCCGAGCTGACATGGAAGCCGAGACTCAGCGCATCCTTGGCAGCCTGTCCGTGAAGCTGCGCTCACTCAACACACCCGTAGGTCGACTTTCTGGCGGACAACGGCAGGGCATCGCGATCGGCCGCGCCCTGGTCACCCGCCCCAAGCTTGTGCTGCTCGATGAGCCGACCGCTGCGCTTGGCGTGACCCAACGTGCCGAAGTCTTGGCTCTCATCCGACGCCTCAAGGAGCAGCAATGCGGCGTGATGGTGATTTCCCACGACCTTCGTGACGTCCAGGAGGTAGCGGATCGGGTCGTCGTTCTTCGCCTAGGCGAGAAGGTGGCGGAGTTCACTGCCGGTCAGTACAACAGCCAGGATCTCGTCGGCGCCATAACCGGTGCGCACGAGACCGCATCAGGAGGTGTGGCATGAGCGCTCATGAGCCCGGCCTAATGGCCCCGTCAGTCGAGGCGAGTGTGGCCCGCCGACCCCTGGGAACTCGGGTGAGCGACGCGATGTCCGGTGGATTCCGGGTCGTCCCCGTCGTCATCTCGCTGATTGTCATTTGGTTGATCTTCTACTCGCAGAATCCGGCCTACTTGAGCCCGGAGAATCTCAGCAACCTGTCCTTGCAGATCGTCACCACCGCGATGCTCGCCCTAGGCGTGGTCTTTGTGCTGATCGTCGGTGAAATCGATCTCTCTGGAGCGGCGCTCGGCGCGGTGTGCGCCACGATGGCTGCCTCGGTGGCAGTCAACATGGGCCAGTCCATCTGGGTAGCCCTTGCCGTGGGCATCCTTGCCGGCATGGCGATTGCCGGGCTGGAAGCCCTGATCATCATCTTCGGCGTGCCGTCATTGATCACCACCCTCGGTGGGATGACGGCGATGATGGGCCTGTTGCTCGTGGTGCTCCCCGAGGAGTTCTCCATCTCCATCGGTGGAAATCCCTACGAGCAGATCGCCGCGACGCAGATCCCCGCTTCCACCAGCATCATGCTGGCGATCGCCGCTAGCGTGATCTACGCACTCGGACGGTGGTCCTCCCAGCGGAAGCTGGTGTCGGAGGTCAGCATGCTCCGGCGAGTAGTGCTCCCGTCCGTCCTGGTGGCGGTCGTGGTGATCGGTGTCGTGACGGTAGTCAGTTCGAGCAGTGGCCTTGCTCTCCCCGTGGCAATCCTGATCCTGATGCTGGTTATCTCGTCATATTTCTTGACGCAGACGAGGTACGGCTCCCACCTTTTCGCGGTGGGCGGCAATCGGCAGGCTGCGGCTCGAGCCGGAATCCCCGTCGGCCGGATGATCATCTTCTCGTTCCTCATCCTCGGTGCTTGCGCCGCGATGGCGGGAATCGTCGATGCTTCACGTCTCCTTATGGTCTCTCCCTCCTCGGGCACGGGCTCTCTGATGCTCGACGCAATTGCCGCGGCAGTTGTGGGAGGTACGAGCTTGTTCGGAGGTCGAGGGACGGCCTGGGCTGCGCTGCTGGGCGCACTGGTCATCGGGTCCATCAACAACGGCGTTGAACTCCTTGGGCTCTCGACGGAGGTGCAGAACTTCGCAACCGCTGGTGTCTTGATCTTTGCGGTCGCGGTCGACGTCGTGCTCACCCGCGGGAGACTCCTGCCTCTGCGCCTATGACGCAGGCCCCGCCGCGGCCATCCGCGATCGTGACCGGGGCATCCCGGGGCATTGGCCGAGGCATATCGCTGATGCTTGCTCGACGCGGGTGGGACCTCACTGTGACGGCGAGGGGTGTCGAGGCTCTCGACACCCTTTCGGCGGAACTGGCTGAGACGACTGTGTCAGCCCGGGCAGTGGCCGGAGATATTGGTGATGAGTTGCACATTGAGGCGCTGGTCGCTGGACACATCAGCGCATTTGGAGGTGTCAACGCATTGGTCCTCGCAGCGGGTGTGGGCTCGGCGGGCCCGATCGACGGATACCCGAGCAGGAGGCTTGACCGTCAACTCGCCGTCAACTTCCGGGCCCCCTTCCTGCTCACAGCCTTTGCGATGTCACATTTGCGCAGCAGTGCCCAGTCTCGACCGGATGGCGTCTCCCGAGTGATCGCCGTTGCCTCCATTGAGGGGCTCCACCCGGAACCCGGTTTGGCGGCCTACGGAGCGACCAAGGCCGCTCTGATTTCCTTGATCCAGTCGATCAATGCGGAGGAACGTGTCAACGGGGTGGTTGCGACGGCGATTTCCCCTGGGTTCGTTGACACCGATATGAGCGACTGGGTGGCGGATGTGGTCGGCAAGGAGACCATGCTCAGTGTTGATGACGTCGTCAGAACCGTCGAAGCCATTCTTGACCTGTCAGCAAATGCTGTAGTCCCGCACATCGTTCTGCAGCGGCGACTGGCCGACGCCGGGCACGCTTAGCTGGGTTGGTGGCTCGGTCCTACATCTCACCGTGAACTTGGCCGGTGGAAGCAGCGCAGAACCTCGGCGGCTTGTCCGGGAACCAAAGTAAAGGGGAGCAGGGTGCCGACCACCACCTTCCTGGGGACGGCCTGTTGAAATGCTTGGGTAGCCCCCTGTAACCGAGCATGAGGCCCAACGGCCTACTAACCTGTGAGAGCGCCCTCGTTGCGGGGGTGCCTCTCGGGCCTCAATGGCCCGGACCATAGCGAAAGGCTTCAGGTGCGCTCCTTGGGTTCCTATCGGTGGCTTGCTGCCGGGGTTACGGTGCTATCCCTGACCGTGGCATCAGTGTCGCCCGTGCTAGCCGTCCCGAAAGATGACACCCCCGGTCCGACACCCACGCCGTCTGCTAGTGCGATGGTTCCGGTTAAGCCGCCAGTGCCTGCTACCCGGACGACCAAGGCACGAAATGTGCCCGCGTACCCGTCGAGCAGCAAGGAGCGCGGCAAGCGCGTCGTCTACGACAAGTCCTTGATGACCATCTGGCTGATTGATGGCCGCGAGAACGTGGTCGCAAGATTCCCGGTCGTTGGCCGGCCCGACCGCCCGGCAGCGGGTGCCTATCGTGTCTACTCGAAGTCGGAGCAGAGTGCGAACCCGATCCAGAAGTTGACCTTCAAGAACATGGTGCGCTTTGCCAGAGGCCCAAACACCGGTGCGCCCATCGGCTTCCACGACATCCCCCGCACCTATGACGGTCGGCCAATGCATGGCGAGGACTGGCTGGGACTTCCGCTGGGTTCGGGTGGCTGCGTACGGATGTCCACGGCCGCCTCGGAGCAGGTCTACGCCTTCGCGGGTATCGGAACCACTGTCGAGGTACTGGCAGCCTCGTAGGCGGGTCGCTTTACTGGGTGAACCCTCTGTTACCGCGCACCGGTATCCAGAGCCCGGCTCCCGGTTGCAGGGCGGCGACAGCCGCCGCCAGAGGCACCGCGCACAGGGGTAACACGGGTAGCAGACTCGTCCCGATGAGGATCGAGACTGCGAGTTGAACGATCACCAGTGGTAGCCACAGGAGGGCGAGCAGTTCAATGCGATGCCCGCGATCTGCCGAGCTCACCAGCAACTCCCAGGTAGCCCACCGTGCCCAGCCGGTAGCAGCGAGTGCAGCAGGCACTGCGGCAACGGCCAGAGGAATCGAGGGGAAGCTCGGCAGGGTTGCAGTGGCGATTGCAGCAACCAGAGCCAGGGCCAGCGATCGGGGATGTGGAGCTCGCCTCAACATATCTCGAAGGGACTTTCGAGGCGGCTGCTGCTCCACCACCACGGGTTGGGGGCGCAGCAGGATCTGCCTCGCCGCCTCAAGCTCGGCGAAGTGCGCTGGATCACCACCCACATCGGGATGGGCGATCCGCGCCCAGAACCGCCAGGCACGCCGGACCGTCGCAGCGTCCGCCTCGCTCGGGACACCAAGTAGTGCCGCGGCTTGATCGCGATCCATCATGCTGGGCACACAGCACACCCTAGGTGCGGTTCACCCGCACCGGCGTGGCGTTGACGGCTGCGTTCCCGCTGATGGGATCGAAGGCTCTCGTGTCGGTGATGTCATTGATGCTTGGACCTTCGGCTGACGCCGCATGTTGCCAACCGACGCCCTCCCGAGTGCCGTGGCCCCAGCCATGTGGCAGACAAACGACGCCGACCATCACCTCTTCGCTGATTTCGACCAGCGCCCTTATCCCGCCGACTGCAGACTCCACGATGACGGTGCTTCCTGCGAGTACTTCGCGTTGCTTGGCGTCCTGTGGATGCATCAGCAGGGTGCAACGATTCGACCCCCCGGTCAGTCTGGGGAGGTTGTGCATCCATGAATTGTTCGAGCGCAAATGCCGACGGCCAATCAGCAGCAGGTCATACTCGTGATCAGGCTGAGCCGGTTCGGCCAGCCCATCAATGACTCGCGACCAGTCATCCACAACGACCGGATGGGCCAATGTGATGCGATGACCCTTGGTCAAGAGTCGACCGGGTAGGCATGGTTTCAATTCACCGAGGTCCATGCCGTGTGAAGCGGCTCGCACCTTCCGCAAGGTCAGCCGCTCGCGGCTGCGAACTCCCCATGGCCCGAATCGCAGCGCAATGTCTACGAAGACACGTGGCAACAACCGACGCCTCAGGCGATCAGCCACCCGCGCCCGCAAACGACCTTTGGTTGCCGACTCGATTCGTACGAGGAGATCCATCAGGATGTCGGCGTCCGAACGAGTATCGGCGTCCGGCTGAAGGACTTGATCACCCCAACGCACCTGATTGCGCACGCTCACCGCTGGGAAGACCAAGTCGAACTCCTCCCGCTCCAATGGGGCAGTCGGCGGAAGGATGACGTCTGCATGTCGATTCGACTCATTGAGGTAGAAGTCGATTGAGACACAGAAGTCGAGATCGTCTAGGGCGCGGTCCATCCGATTTCCGTCAGGGACGCTGAGCACCGGGTTGCCGGCCACCAGAACCATGGCGCGGATCTGCCCCGGTCCCGGGGTGAGAATCTCGTCGGCAAGGGTCACGGTCGGGAACTCAGCAGCCACCTCCGGGATGCCCCGCACCCGGGACCGCCATCGGTCGTAACCAATGAGGTCAGTGGTCCGGGCGCCGATGACGGGGAGGTCGAATGCAGGCTTGGCGAGCATCCACCCGCCGGGCTCGTCCAGTCGGCCAGCGAGGATATTGAGGACGTGCACCAGCCAATAGGCCGTTGTGCCGTAGATCGACTGACACACCCCCAAGCGTGCATAGATCGATCCGCGCCTAGCCGAAGCGAACTCCCTCACCAGGTGTCGAATCACATCCGGCTCAATCCCGGTTCGATCACTGACGGCCTCCGGGGTGAAGGACGACACCATGCCCTCGATCGATTCGATGCCATCGACATAAGTACTGGCTCGTCCAGGATTGACCAGGCCCTCAGCAAACATCACGTGGACCATGGCTGCCAGCAGAAAGACATCAGTGCCTGGCCGAATGAAGACGTGTTCATCCGCCGCCTGGGCTGTTTGGGTCCGACGTGGGTCTACCACGACAAGCCGGCCACCGCGCCGACGCAGATCCCGCAGTCGAGCCAACATGTTTGGGGCCGTCATGATGGACCCGTTGGAGACGAGGGGGTTGCCCCCGATCACGAGTAGGTGCTCGGCTCGATCAATGTCCGGGATGGGCAGCAAGAGCGGTGATCCGAAAAGCAGCAAGCTCAGCAGGTGTTGCGGTTGCTGATCGACACTGGCAGCCGAGTACCTCTGGCGAGTCCCGATGGCCTTCAACAGCATCGGGATCAGGACGATGGGCCCCCACCCGTGGGTAATGGGATTGCCGAGGTAGAAGCCAATGGCTTCGCCACCACGTGCTCGATGTATCTCCAACAGCCGGTCCGAAACGTGATCGAGTGCCTCGTCCCATGAAACCCTTTGCCAACCATCCGGTGTGCGCCGGATGGGTTGACGCAGGCGATCCGGATCGTTGTGGAGGTCCTGCCAGGCAACGCCCTTCGGGCATGCGTAACCCTGGCTGATCGGGTCAGCGTGATCACCTCGAATCCCGGTGATGCGATTGGACTCAACGGATATCTCAAGGCCGCACGACGCCTCGCATAGGTTGCATGCGCGGTAATGGATCTGAGTTGACATGATCCTCCCTCTGAAAACGGCACCCTAGTGACCATCACCCGCAACAGCCTTCGGAATGCTGGGAGACTGACGCCGCCAGCGAACGGCCGTGCGGTGCTGCGGCACGCGGCCGATCCTGAAAGGATCTAGGGATGACCGGCCCGTTTGCCACCCTCACAATCCTGGTGAGCCTGGCTGTGGCGCTCTGGGCCCTGGTGCATGTCATCATCAACAGGCCGATGAGTCGGGGGCTGCACGCCAGCCAGCTGGTAATTGCCGTGCTCTTCGTCGTCCTTGCCGTGGGAGGCATCGCCCAGATGATCATTACGCAGCCGAATATCCCGCGTGCTGAGTTCGTCGGGTACCTCCTCCTCAGCCCGATCATTCCGATTGGGTCGTGGTGGTGGACGCGAGGTGACGACACTCGCATCGGATCAGCCATCGTGTTCGTCGTCGGCCTCGTGATGCCGATCCTCGTCATTCGGATCCAGCAAGTGTGGGCAAACGTTGGCTGAGCGTGCGAAGGGTGGGGCGCGGCTGCTGGTGGTGCTCTACGCGATCTTCGCCGTCGCTGCCACATCGCGCTCGGCTGTTCAATTGGCGACTCGCTTCGATGAGGCGCCACTGGCCTACCTGCTCTCAGCCCTTGCGGCCCTCGTCTACGTAGTGGCGACCATTGCGCTCTCTCGAGGGGATCGCACGAGTCGACGAGTAGCGCGAGCGGCCTTGATCTTCGAACTTTCGGGCGTGGTCATCATCGGTACAGCGAGCCTGTTGCTTCCTGACGCCTTTCCTAGGGCGACCGTGTGGTCGACCTTCGGCAGCGGCTATCTGTTCATTCCGCTCGCCCTACCGATCATCGGCCTGTGGTGGATTCGAAGGTCCTCGGCTGATCTCAACCCGCGTTGACCAGGGGAAAAGTTGTCGCGACGAGAATCGACAGTGGCACGGCCTGAACCAGAACCGCGGCGAGGTAGCCGTTTCGATAGCGCCCGACGATCGACGCGTACCAGCCGAGGATGACGAAGAGCAGGACCATCAGGGGCAGCAGCAGCATCAGGAAGCCGGGGGCCTGCAGTAGTGAAACGGCGGCCAAGATCACCGCGACCGCGATGAGGCGGGAGCCGATGATGAGGCCGAGCCTGGCGCCGAAGTTGGAGCGGCGGCCGATGAGCTCGTCCCCTGCGAAGTAG
>JAULZL010000134.1:0-1807 GCA_032117355.1 Candidatus Nanopelagicales bacterium | reverse complement strand
CACGTCCGCCGCATTGAACGGCACCGACGTATCGAGGTTGCGAACACGGCCCGCACCCGGGAGCGCCTGCAGTTGAGCAGGTTCAACGACGAATGCACGACGAGCGACGGCTTCGAAAAAGCGAGGAAGCCCTCCCTCCCGCGATAAGTGGTCAGCCATCTCGTTATCCTCGGAGGAGACCCACGAGAAGCAGAGGAGGAAGTTGCCGACGATCTGCAGGATGAAGAGCCGCTTGAGCAAAAGGTTGAGGCGCTCAGCGCGCGACCACCCTTTGACCGCCGACCGCTGGAAGGACTGATTGTCCATCTTGTACTGCACGAGCTTCTGAGCCCACGTGGGACCCTGCGTCTCGACAGAGCAGATCATCGTGTCGCCCTCGAGGAAGTCAATCGGCTTCTTGGCCGCCGCGGTGCCGTAGGTCCAGTAGTCGAACGGACCCCAGCTCGAGCACCACCCGCCGCCCGAATACTTCTTCGAGCGCGACGCGTCCGAGAAGACCGTAGGCCCTTCATGGAAGCGGTCGGTGGTGTAGTAGCCGCGACCATAGTTGGCCCGCAGGACGTCGTAGAAGAACTTGTAATCCTGCCGTTCTCGCCGCGTCGTGCGCCTCTTCTGCCAGGCGACAGATAGGCCAACCATGAGCAAGAAGATGTTGGCGAGGAGGCAGCTGGCGCCCGGCGGCATGGTGAGCACGGCACGCTGCATGCGCCCCGCAACCGTCTGCCGCTCGCGCAAGGATAGCGTCTTGCGCAACGAGAAGGCGAGCAGCATGTCCATGTACTGGACGAGCTTGCGCTCCTCGAGCGTGCGCGTGCCCTCGAACGAGTTCCACCAGAGGCCCACGAAGAGCTGGACCTGGGAGGCCGCCTTGTCCTTGATGACCTTGAAGGTGACGCCGACGACGTCCTCGGCCCAACCCTGGAACTTGACGACGCGGCGCGTGACAGCACGGGCCAGCGGCCCAGTGCCGCACAGATCGTCGACATAGATCGTCATAGGGAGGGTCAGGGTCTGCGCCGCGCGCGCCATATTCATGACCACGTCAACGAGGAAGATCTTGAAGGCGCCAGGCATGCCGCGGGTGCCGAAATCGCCCGTGACGTGGCAGTAGAGGTGCAAAGAACGAGGGTCGCCCTCGCCGGGGTAGAATCGATGGAACATGAAGGGCCATACCCATGGCGCGAACGGGAGCATGGGGAACGCCGCCTCAACGTCAGTGACGTGGGCGGCGAAACCTGGCAGAAACCGCCGCCCCATCTCCGCATACGCATCGAGCGAGTAGGAGAGGGAAGGCGGACCGGTCATGTCGCATGCTGCGTTCAGGCCTGTCCGAGTGTGGTCGTCGGTGGGCCGCAGCTTGGTCGGCTCCAGTGGTTTCGCCGTCGCTCCCATCGGGAAGATGTAGGCCGCCGGGAACACCCGCTTCAGGGTCGTCAGCGTGTCTGACACGACCGCGCCCAGGTGCATCGTCTTGCCCACCGCAACGCGGGCCTCCGTTGCCTCCGTGACGCGTGCACGAGCCGCCTCGGAGGTGCTGCTCTCGTAATTCTTGTAGAAGCGGTGACCCCGAAGGCGATCGGGGTGGAGCCCCACCTCGAAGCCCCATCTGAGGCCCAGGTGCACGAACTCCGCATGTTGGGCTTGAACAAAGCCGAGACGGACAGCCTTCCACATCGCCGGGATGAAGGTCGAGTACTTGATGTTCACACCGGGCAAGGCGCAAGCGCCCTCTCGATAGACGACTCGAGCCCACTTGAACATGTCGACGAAGGTGCCCGCAGTATCGCTGGACTCACTCCAACCCGTT
>JAULZL010000133.1:0-2155 GCA_032117355.1 Candidatus Nanopelagicales bacterium | reverse complement strand
GACCCAAGGTCCTCGACGACCCAGGTTCCCTCGGACGGGTAGACGCGGGCATGCCGGCTTGAGGCGTAATCGTCGTCGATGACAAGGGTGGAGTCCGGTGCGCGGCCGATGGTCACCTGCTCGGTTTCGAGCGGGATCACCGTTCCGGTCAGGGGCCCCTCCACCACCACCAACTTGGTGCCCTTCACCTTCGTCTGCCGCGCTGCGCGAATGGGCTTCGGCGGCCGGGGCGGCCGATAGGACTTGCTTGCCGGCCTCAGGTCTGCGGGCTGGCGCAGATCGCGCCGCAGAACGAGGACCGTAGCCATCACAAACCCCCAAAGCAGGCCGAGGAAGGCAAGGCGAGCCAAGGTAAGGCCGAGCTCCGACATATCAGGAGTTCCTGAACACCAAGACAGTTGTCCCGATCTGGATCTCAGTGCCGTCCGGCACCTCCACCTCGGTGATCGAGACCCCGTCAACGAGAGTGCCGTTGGTCGAGTCCAGATCACGCAGGATTACCGGGTCTCCTAGAACAAGTTCGCAATGGGTGCGTGATGCCCCGGGATCGTCAATCCGAATGTCCGAGTCGCTGCCACGCCCGAGGCGAGTGACTGCCCGCACCAACGGGTAGGCAACCCCACTGGACTCCAACCGAGGTTGACCGGCCGTAACGCCCGTGGGATCGAGCGGCTCGCCATCCTGTGGCGTGGCAATCTGGGCCCGAGCCTCGCTCCGCACCCGAAAGATGCCGGTCTCGAGCTCCTCATCTTCGTCCAAATTGACCTGGGCCGACCCGAGCAGGGTGTAGCGCTGCTGAGCTGCGTAGTCGCTGACCAGGATCGCGAGCTCCGCTTGGAGTGCCCCTTGATAGGTGGCCAGGCGCTCGAAGTCGTGGTTCGACAACTCGATCTGAAAGACGTTGGGGCAAGCGGTTCGCTGACGATCGATCACAACGGATCGGTCATCGATCTCCCGCTGGATGGCCGCCGCGATCTCGACGGGCTGCACCTCTGCCTTGAAGGCGCGAGCGAAAGCACCGTTGACCAGGCGGTCAAGGGAGTCCTCGAACCTCTCCAACAGGCCCACGGCAATCCTCCGTCATTGCGCTCATCACTTCGTATTCGAGCAATCACCGTGCGGGATCGCCCTACTCGTCCTGTGATGCTAACGCTCCAGTCCACCAGGCCCTTGGACGCGCACCGTGACGGCAACCCATTTGTGCAGCCACGCACCATCCCATTTCAACCCATGGAAGTGCGCGTCAACACCGGGCCAACCCTGGATGTGTCCGAAGGGTCGTGGGCTGTACCCTCACTCCTACGCGCGAGTGGCGGAATAGGCAGACGCGCACGGTTCAGGTCCGTGTGCCCGAAAGGGCGTGGGGGTTCAACTCCCCCCTCGCGCACGTGATGAAGGCCCGGGAGCCACACCCGGGCCTTCGAATTTCTTGCTGGGGCCGCACGAACGCGTCATAGGGTGTGGCGGTGATCCGAAGGTTGCTCGTGAAGAGTCCGGGTGTGCCGGCCGTGGCTGCTGCCCTGGTCCTGTTGGCGAGCGCAGGTCTGTCTGGTTGTTCATCCGACGCGAGGGTTGACGAGTCGATATCTGCGCCACCCACGCCGCCACCGGCTGACGTCACCACGATCAACGGTGAGGTCCCGCCAGGCCAGGCGACGAAGGTTGATGATTCGGTGACCCTGCTGGACGTTGTCGATGATGAGATCCGGCACCTTGTCTACCGGGACACCCGTAGACCCGGGACCCGCTCACCCATTCACGTACACCCGTACGGGGGATCCACCTGCGTGCTTTCTGGGCAGATGACCCTCTACCTGCAGGGCTCCCAGCCGCAGGTCGCCAATGAAGGTGACTGCTATTGGATGCCACCGGGTCTGCCGATGACCGGCGTCAACAGCGGAGTGGACTACGCCGTGATGATGGACAACTTCGCTGTTCCGCCGGGTGAGCCGGTGTGGTGGGTGGTCGAGCCTGGCGATGAGGACCTAGCCGATAACTTCGGCGGAGGCGGCGACGCAGGCCACATGTAGGACGGCGCGTGCCGTGGTCCGTCACCACGATCATGCCCGGCATTCGGGGTGTGCTGTGTTGTCGAGGAACGGGAACGTAGCCTCAGGCCGTGGCGCGACCAGTACCGATACGCCCCCAAGACCTC
>JAULZL010000132.1:0-2625 GCA_032117355.1 Candidatus Nanopelagicales bacterium | reverse complement strand
GGCAGATGGACGGCTTGCTGCCCCCGCTCGTGTGCCCCAACTCGCCGTTCCCTTCGATCGTCCCCCGCCTGATCCCCGGCACTGCCAAACCACCAGATCAGAGTCCAGTCCGCCCCTGTGCGGCTTTGCGGTGGCATCGCGGCCCCGCCGTTCGAGGCCGCCTCACGAGTCGTGGATGCATAAGACCTCATCGAGGCTGGCAGTAATCCCCTCGAGTAGTCCGCCTCCCGAGGCGTTGTCGAGCACCCGGTTGAGGCGAGTCATGTCGAACATCGAAGGTCCCGGTGGGGGATGGCGGCTCAGCAGGTAGCGGTTACCGCGGGGGGTGAATCGGACTCCGCTGCGGACGGGGCTCTCAGGGTTTAGCTTCAAGGCCCCTTCCGGATTGATCCCTACCTGGCACACCTCGCGTTCGGTTTCGAGCACGTCGATCAGCCTGGTGATCAGTGCCTCTTCGGTGAAGAAGCGCCAGCCATGCCAGAGGTGCAGCCAGTAGTGGCCGCCGATCTGCTCTCGGACGACGTTGAGGTCGGCATCGTGGACGGCTATGAAGTCGAGGAAGGGATATTTCTCAGCGAGCACTTCTCTTTCGGGGGCGTTCAGGTAAGCGTCGATGACCAGGAAGCGTCCTACTCGACTGGAATCCGTGCAGCAGCGCAGGAAGGAATTAAGCGTATGTTCAGTCGCCGATCGGATCATTCCGACGGTCAGGGTAACCGTCACTTCCGCGTCGTGCCGGGGCGGCGGACGGCGGGCGAGGTCGGCTGGATAGATCGCGCATGTCTCCAGGAGTTCAGCTGCATTCTGATCACGGTTGCTGCGGATCCGCTCCCGCTCGGCATCCGGTACATCGTTGATCGTCAGCAGTCGGCGTTCAATTCCGAGCGCCTCCGATTTACGTCCAATCCACGAAGCGCAGACGGCTTGCTCGTCGAGGAGACGCCACTGGTGGACTTCGCTTTGAACGAAAAGGACATCGGCTGCAGGTACGGGAATCTGTGCACCCCGCGATGCGAACAAATACCCGAGCTCATACTCTTGTGCGCACCGGTAGTGAAAAGCCAGCGCGTACAACGCCTCGGCCCGGGTAGGCCGGAACAGCCACGCGCGCAGATACGCGTCTTGAACGGCATTCCACGGTTCGCTGAGGTTAGCCATCGCTTCGGCGAGTTTGAGCATCGCGTAGTACATCTCTTCGTCGAAGCCGCCCATCTCAATGCGCCTTGCCCACCATTTACGCGCGTTTGCGAAGTCACCCATGGCGCGGTAGGTCGATGCCAAGTAAAAGACCGCGCGCGAGTTTTCCGCATCATGGTCAATCTCTGACATGAGCAGCTCGCGGTCTCGCTCCAGCTTGCCCCCAGCGATGCTGTTGCTGCCGGTCTCCCGGTACAGGATTCGGTAGTCGCCGGATAGGTGTTCCTCAGTGTGCGGGTCGTCGCAGACGGCGTATTCGTGGGTGCGGCCGACGAAGTGCCAGTTCACTCCGTTCCGGAACAATTGCAAATGCCAGAAGTCGACCTCGTCCCCCTCCATCAGCAGGAAGTACCCGTCGGCCGTAAGCCCCCGCACGTCAAGCGTGCCGACGAGGACATCGTCGGCGTCGTTAACCCAGATGTATTCGCAGTGGCCTTGGGCGAGTTTCAGGGCTTCGGTGCGGTTGTACCCGAAATCCCTCCATGGCCGTTCGTGCAGCTCGCCGGCAATTCCCAGCTCCGCCATTTTGGCGCGGATCACATCCTGGGTGCCATCATCGGAACCGGTGTCCACGATCACCCAGTAGTCGATGTAGGGAGCTAATGAGTCGAGGGACTCGTGGATGATCCCGGCCTCATTCTTGACGATCATGTTGAGGCAGATTGTCGGCTTGGTCCCTGCTTCGCGCATGCCCGCCACCTCAAGGTTCAGCCGATGGTCTTCTCCAGGAAGTTACGGCCTCCAGCCACTCCCCACACCAGTTTGTCATCACGGTCGTGATGCGGGCGCGGACCACAGCCCTGATGTCGATCTGGGCGCGGGCGGCGCTCTTGCTAGCCTGACCCGGGGTTAGCGAAAGGACTGCCAGTGGCAGATCTTGAAGGACGCGTCGCATTCGTGACGGGGGCCGCCCGCGGCCAGGGCCGCGCGTATGCGGTGCGACTGGCCCGCGAAGGCGCCGACGTCATCGTCAGCGACATCTGCTCCCCGGCCTCCGACACCATCCCGTACGTGGCCTCCACCCCGGAGGACCTCGCCGAGACGGTGCGCCTGGTGGAGGCCGAGGGACGCAAGGCGCTGGCGCGCGCAGTCGACATCCGCGATGACGCCGCGCTCAAGGCCTTGGTGGCCGACGGGATGGAACAGTTCGGACGGCTCGACGTCCTAGTGGCCAACGCCGGCGTGCTGAGCTGGGGCCGGCTGTGGGAGCTTTCCGACGAGCAGTGGAACACCGTGATCGACGTCAACCTCACCGGCACCTGGCGCACCCTGCGGGCGGTGATCCCGGCGATGATCGAGGCCGGCAACGGCGGCTCGATCGTCATCGTCAGCTCCGCCGGCGGCATCAAGGCCACCCCGGGCAACGGGCACTACGCCGCGTCCAAGCACGGCCTGACCGCGCTGACGAACACGTTGGCCATTGAACTG
>JAULZL010000131.1:0-4997 GCA_032117355.1 Candidatus Nanopelagicales bacterium | reverse complement strand
ACCAAGCGCAAGGGCGACGAGTTCGAACTCGTCTGCCAGTGGTTCCTGGAGAATGACCCGACCTACCAGCCCCTGCTGCGGCGGGTATGGCTGTGGAAGGACTGGCCGGGCCGTAAGGGCATCGACGCCGGGATCGACCTCGTCGCCGAGGACCACGACGGCAAGCTGTGGGCGATCCAGGCCAAGGCGTACGCCCCGGCCTACAGCATCAGCAAGGCGAACATCGACAAGTTCGTGGCCGAATCCAGCCGGAAGGTGTTCGCCCACCGGTTGCTGATCGGGACCACCGACAAGCGCCACCACATCGCGGCCACGCTGATGGACGACCTGGGCATCCCGTTCCTCGGGCTCACCCAGCTGCGCGAGGCCGACGACTACCTGGACTGGCCAGCCTCCCTGGCCGCTCTGCGCCCGGCGAAACAGCTGAAGCCGAAGAAGCCCTGGGACTACCAGAAGGCCGCCATCACCAACGTGGTGAAGGGCTTCCAGAGCGTCGAGCGCGGTCAGCTGATCATGGCCTGTGGCACCGGAAAGACGTTGACGGCATGGTTCATCCGCGAGGATCTCGATGCCGAGCGCACCCTGGTTCTGGTGCCCTCGCTGGCGCTGCTCAAGCAGACCATGCGGGAATGGCAGACGGCCCACCCTGCCAAGCCTTTCGCGACCCTGCCCGTGTGCAGCGACGAGACCGTCGGCAGCCTCGGGGATGACGCGGCGTTGTCGCACACCAGTGATCTGGGCGTGCCGGTCACCACCGATCCGGTGCAGATCGCCGAATTCCTGCGCAAACGGTCGGGCCCGCGCGTGGTGTTCTCCACCTACCAGTCCTCCCCGCAGATCGCCGCGGCGTTCGCCCTGGGGCGGGTGCCGAGCTTTGATCTGGTGATCGCCGACGAGGCTCACCGGGCCGTGGGCCCGGTGTCCTCGGACTTCGCAACGGTGCTGGACCCAGCCGCGATCAAGGCCAGGCGGCGGTTGTTCATGACCGCCACGCCGCGCTACTTCACCGGGCGGATTCTCAAGGAGGCTAGGGACTCCGAATACGAGATCGCCTCGATGGACGACGAGGCCAAGTTCGGCCCGGTGTTTCATCGGCTGAGCTTCAGCGAGGCTATCGAACGTAACCTGCTAACCGATTACCGCGTGGCGATCATCGGCGTGGACGACGCCACCTACCTCGACTGGGCCGAACGGGGCACCCTGGTCAACCTCGACGGAAAGGAGATGACCGACGCCCGCTCCCTGGCCGGACAGATCGGACTGGCCAAGGCGATGCGTTCCTTCGATCTGCGCCGAGTGATCAGCTTCCACAGCCGGGTGAAGGCGTCCAAGGACTTCGCCGCCTCTATGCCGGCGGTGCTGGACTGGATGCCCCCGGAGTCGCGTCCCGAAGGACGTCTCTGGTCCGACTACGCCTCCGGGGAGATGTCCGCTGGCGAACGGCACGTCCTAATCCAGCACCTCAAGCGGCTCGACGACGGCGAACGCGGACTGCTCGCGAACGCCCGCTGCCTGGCCGAGGGCGTCGACGTCCCGGCACTCGACGGGATCGCCTTCATCGACCCGAAACGCTCCGAGGTCGATATCGTCCAGGCCGTTGGCCGCGCCATACGACTAGCTGATGACAAGACGGTCGGGACCATTGTCATCCCGGTCTTTATCGCTGACAGCCAAGACCCCGAGGTCGCATTGGACGACTCGGCATTCAAACCGGTGTGGGAAGTAATCAAAGCTCTTCGCGCACATGACGCAGAACTTGGAGAACAACTCGACACACTCAGGCGACAGCTCGGTAGGCAAGGCGAACCGCAACCGGTTCCCGGCAAGATTCACTTCGATCTGCCCGACCGCGTTGGCGCCGAGTTCGCTCGCGCCTTCGATGTGCGCCTCGTCGAACAGACCACCGCCACCTGGGAATTCTGGTTCGGGCTAATGGAAAGTTACGTCGAACACCGCGGCGACGCTCGTGTTCTGGCTTCCTACACGATTGACGGCAACGCGCTCGGTAGGTGGGCCAGCAAGCAACGCAGTAGGTATGCCAAAGGGACCCTTGAACCCGATCGCGAGGATCGGCTTAGGGAGTTGCCCGGCTGGACGTGGGATTCCCACACCGACCAGTGGGAGGAGGGTCTTCGTCGGCTCCGTGACTACGTCGACCGCCACGGTGACACGCTCGTCCCAGCACGCCACACGGTCGATGGACACAACCTCGGTTCGTGGGTCAGCGCCCAACGCACCAGCTATGCCAAAGGCACTCTTGAGGCTGATCGCCAACAACGACTCCAGGACGTGCCCGGCTGGGTGTGGAACGCCGTCGAAATCAAGTGGGTGGAAGGTTTCCAACGGCTCCTGAACTACGTCGACCGCCACGGTGACGGCCTCGTCCCGAATTCCTACACGGTCGATGGACACAATCTCGGCTCGTGGGTCGCGAGACAACGAACAGACCACGCGAAAGGCACTCTTGAGGTTGATCGCCAACAACGACTCCAGGACGTGCCTGGCTGGGTGTGGGATCCCTTCGCAGCCCAGTGGGAGGAAGGTTTCCAACGGCTCCTGGACTACGTCGAACTCAACGGTGACGCCCTCGTTCCGAAGTCCTACGCGGTCGATGGACACAATCTCGGCTCGTGGGTCGCCAAACAACGACGTGCCTATTCCAGCGGCACTCTTGAGGTTGATCGCCAACAACGACTCCAGGACGTGCCCGGCTGGGCGTGGGATCCTTACGCAGCCCAGTGGGAGGAGGCGCTCCGTCGACTCCATGAGTACGTCGAACGCCACGGTGACGCCCTCGTCCCGGACTCCTACACGGTCGGTGGGCACAACCTCGGTTCGTGGGTCGGCGCCCAACGACGTGTCTATTCCAGCGGCACTCTTGAGGTTGATCGCCAACAACGACTCGAGGAGCTCCCTGGCTGGACATGGGATCCTTACGCAGCCCGGTGGGAGGAAGGTTTCCAACGGCTCCAGGACTACGTCGAACTCAACGGTGACGCCCGCGTCTCGAAGGGCTACACGGTCGATGGCTACAAGCTCGGTCTGTGGGTCGGAAGACAACGAGGTATCTATTCCGCAGGCACTCTTGAGGCTGATCGCCAACAACGACTCGAGGAACTCCCCTGCTGGACATGGGGTTCCCGCGCTACCAAGTGGGAGGAAGGGTTCCAACGACTCCTGGAATACGTTGGGCGCCGGGGTAATTCCCTCGTCCCGGCGTTATACGAAGTCAACGGATACCCACTCGGTAGATGGGTAGCCAAGCAACGCACCAGCTATGCCAAAGGCACTCTTGAGACTGATCGCCAACAACGCCTCCAGGACCTACCGGGCTGGGTGTGGGACGCCGTCGGAATCAAGTGGGAGGAGGGGCTCAGTCGGCTCCATGAGTACGTCGAACGCCACGGTGACGCCCTCGTCCCGACGTCCTACAAAGTCAATGGATACCCACTCGGTAAATGGGTCAGCCACCAGAGATTCTTCTATTCCAGAGGCACCCTTGAGGCTGACCGTGCGAAGCGGCTCGAGGGATTCCCCGGTTGGGCGTGGAGAGCAAGTTAGGCGCGGCGCGTTAATGAAGGGGCTCAAGGACGCTGCACCCGCCGACACCGGAGAACCGATCGGAGAAAGAACGTTCGGCTAGCAGCGGCGCCGGTGAATCACGGCCGCGGCGAACACCTCGCCCACCAAAGTCGGCGGCGGGCCGTCCTCACTGATCTGCCACGCGTTCCGCCGGCTGATCAGCCGTTCAGCGTCGGGTGGGAACTGGTACCGGCCCTGGCCGCCGTAGTCAGCAAGTTCCTGCATGACCAGAACATCCACAGCCGCACAGTCAGCCCCAGAACAGGCGCTCTCGATTAACACGGGCATGTCGGGATCTAGCTGCTGCAGCGCACGGAGTAGGTCGCCGACGGTCTGCACCGGTTCAGACACCGTCTTCCCCTTCCTGTATCTGCGTCGCCCGCTCGCGGACCCGATTGGGCTCGCCGAGGCTTTGGAAGCACTGCTCGACGAGACCGACGCCGGCACGCCACACGATCGCAGAAGTGAAGTGCGGCCAAGCGGTCCGCGTCACGCTGGGCATCACCATTTCGCCACGGTGGCATCCACACGGGCATGTGTAGCGGGTGCCGTCGCTCAGCTTGATTCCGTTAGGGAACTGCCGACCCAGCCCGTATCCGCAGTCGGTGTGGCCGCCCGAGACGCACGTGCCGTACACGTCAGGATGCCTTGTATTTCAACTGCCCGATGAGGCATTCCGAAGCGAGGATGTCGTCGCGAACACCGAGCAGGGTCGGCTGGAACAGTGAACCGCCGGGAATGGCGTAGAGGTAACGAATCTCCACCACATCGCCGGGCGTGGGGACGGCCTGGTTGGCGGGAACAGTGACATTGCCCATCGGCTGCCACTCGTCTCCGTCGAGCAGGGACACCGACACACTGCGCTTGGCGTTGACCTTCTCGACCACCGCAGACAGCGTGGCGACGAACTTCAGCTTCCGCTGAGTTCCGCCGCTGGCGGGGCGACCGGAAGTGTAAGCGGCGTCCAGGTGCTTGAACACTGCGCCCTCAGCGTTGCGCTCGCGCAGCGCCGCCAGTTCCACCGCCTTGTCGCCGGTCGTCCAGCACTGCGCGACGATGAGCGATCCTCCACCGGAACCCAGCAGGGAGATCAGCTTCGAGTAGCGGTCGCAGTAGGGCTTGCCGGTCAGATCGGTTCCGTCGTGCGACAACAGGTCAAAGATGAAATAGCGGTCACCGATCACCTCACCGTCGAGGACGAAGTCACCGGGAACCGCCAGTGCGGCCTCCGCGATCGGGGCGGAGAGACCGACGATCAGGCCCAGCTTGTTGATTGCCTCCACGACCTCGCCGACCTTGCGGAGCATCATCCGGCGGCCGTCGTACTTTTCCTGCAAGCACCAGGCGGGGTTGTCGATCAGGCTTGAGACCTCACGGTCGTCGATGACGGTGAGCAGCTGAGGGAGAAGGCCCGA
>JAULZL010000130.1:0-3055 GCA_032117355.1 Candidatus Nanopelagicales bacterium | reverse complement strand
GGGGGTGTCGGCGAAGCCCTCCTCGGACGTGAATCGCACCGTGCTTCCGGCTCGGTAGATGGGCAGCCATTCCGGCGAGCCGGGCTCACGACTCGTGACGATCTTGGTGTTCAGGTCGTTCACGAACGGTGGGCCAGACATGAACGCGCCATCGATGGGCTCGTTGATCGCGTTGATCGAGTTCAGCACGCTCTCGACGCCGTAGGACCCGAGTGACAATCCATACAAATACAACTTCGGGCGCGAAACTTCGGGCAAAGTCGACCAGTATTGGTGGATTGTGTCGAACACGGCAAGTGACGTCTCAACTACGGCCCGCTGTTCGGAGATCAGCGAGAGGACGCTCGGCAGGTAGGAGTACTGCACGCCGGCGATCGCGTCATCACCGTTGAAGATGTAGTCGATTGGGTCTACCCCATTGGGGTCGATCAGGCCAGTGCCGGTCGTGGTCGCGATGACGAGGGCATCGCGCTCGAACGCTCCCGCTCGCTTGAGCTCAGCGAGCAGGAGGTCGGCGCGACCCTGCGGCGTGTCCGCGGACTCCAAACCGACGTACGCACGGATCGGCTCCATCGCCCCGCCACCGCTGAACTCGTTGATCTGGGCGACCGACGGACCTGTCGCGACGAAGGATCGACCCATGCGTCCGAGATCGTCCCACTTCACCAGCGATGCGGGGCTGCCCGATCGTTCGGCTGCCTGAGGCTGCTCGATGCCCGGGCCCGTGGATTCGTCAAGAGTGGAGAAGATGGAGTTTGAGATGGCAAGTAACCCGTTGACGAGCAGGCCCGTGATCATCAGCCAGAACAGCAGGAGAAGACCCGCGGCGCCGAGGACGACGGCCAGGCGGTGAGGCAACTTGCGACCGAGCCAGCCGAATACCGTCCTGAAGAGCAGGCGCAGCGAACGCGCGACAATCAATAGCAGCACCGCGGTGAGGAGGGCGACGCCGATGATGACGGGCCACACGGTCCACGACACCTGCGGCATGCCGAACAATGCGCGGATCTCGTTCTGCCAGCCCACCTGGCGCCAGGCAGCGAACAAGGCCAGTCCGACGACCAGCGCGATGAGGACGTCCAGAACGATGGTGCGGGTCCGTCCCGTGAACTTAGGAATGCCGAGGTAGTCCCAAAGCGCCTGGCCGCCAGCGCCTATGCCGTAGCCAATCATCACTGTGACACCCGATATGAGGCCCTGGACGTAAGCCGCCCGGGGCAGCAGTGACGGCAGCAGCGAAAGCGCAAAGAAGAACCCGGCAACGACCAGGCCGGTGCTCGAGAAGGTGAACTGGAACACGCGAGGGCGCGTCGAGGCAGTCGAGGAAGTGGCGGCGACCGGCTCCTGCGTGACGTCGACATCGATGCTCACGTCACTGCCTCCTCTTCCGACCAGCGCCATCGCCTGGTGGTTGTCGGAATGTATTCGACTGATCCTTGACACTTCTGGATGGATTATGTCTCTTTTGTCGCACCTTTAACGTGATCCAGGGCTTCGGCTCCTACGCCAGGGCTCCGATCAGCCGAAACCACACCAATTCGGTGGGGCGGTTGGGGCTCGAACCGATGACATCGCCCTCAATCGTGCTTGCCGTGTTGACCGAGCGGTGGACTCCTCTGAAGGGTGGGTATCGGGGGCCGCCTGCACAACCTAGATTGATCGGCAGGCAGTGCCTCACCGGCCGCAACGTGTACCCTCGCCGGCGTCTGACAAAGGAGGCCGTGTGCGTCGCATAGCGCCCGGCTTGAGCGGTTCACAGCGCCGCATGGTGCTAGGCGTGGCCATCATCCTGGCCTGTGCGAGTGGGGCCTCGGCTTCGTACAACTTCCTCGTCGATCCGATGGCTCTGGACCTGGGCGCCACGAGAGAGCAGATGGTGCTCCTTCGGCAACTGCCCAATGTCGGAACCCTCTTGGTGGTGTTCCTCGCCGGAGTCTGGGGGTCGCGCCTGGGAATGAAGCGCGTTACCTATGCCAGCGCCGTGGTGATGACCCTCGGCTACCTGATTGTGCTCCTGGCCCCCTCGGTGCCGGTCGCGACCGCCGGCCTGCTGCTGGGCAGCGTCGGCAAGCAGGGCATCAGCGTCGTCACCATCAGCCTGATCGCCGCTCGCATCTCCGGTGAGGCCAATCGAGCGACTGGCTTCGCAGCCATCGGGGTGGCGGGGCCAGTGGCATTCCTCGTCATTCCAGTCTTGTCTAGCCTGCTGCTGGATGCTTCGAACTGGCGCGTGGTGGTTGCCTCGTGGGTCCTGATGGGGGTTGCGGCTGTCTTCATATCGGTCACCCTGCTGCCCTCAGATGGACCGCGTTCTGCGACAGGGGAGATGTGGACACCCGCTCTTGCAGGGCTCGTCTTGGCCGGCCTCGTCCAGACGATTAGGACGATGAGCTCGTTCGGCTTCACCTCACCCAGGACGCTCGGCTGGCTGGGCGCCACCGTGATTGCACTGGTGATCCTGTGGCAGCTCATGGCCCGATGGCCGAAGGCGACACTTGATCTGTCGATTCTCAAACGGGGCGGTGCACTGCTGCTGCTCTTCATCGTCATCTTGGTGCCGTTCGGCAATCTGTTCTACTACTTTGCCATCGGTGCCCAGCGCCTCTACGGCTACTCGGCAGCCGAGGCTGCGCTTCTCATGGTGCCGTGCCAGATTGCGGCCATTGCCGGTGCGTGGTTTGCCGGCCTCCTGCTGAGACGTCTGGGTATGCGAATGGCCGGCACGCTCCTGATGGCGGGTGTGTCCGTCACAATGTTCATGACCGTCGCGCAGCAGGCCGATACTCCAGTTGCCTACCCCATGCTCGTCCTGTCTCTGTTCGCACTGGCATATACCGGGGCAGGTGTGGTTCTGACCAATGCCGTCATGAACCTGGCGCCTCCAGGATCGGAGGGAAGCACGTCGTCGGCACGCGGAGCCGCATGGCAACTCGGCATCGCCTTGGGGGTGGCCCTGAGCGCGGCAGTGTTCTTCGGCACCGCCCAGAGCACTATGCAGGATCTCGTGGCCGAAAGCGGTGGAGACCCGGGCACAGCGGCAGTGGTTGTCAGCGCG
>JAULZL010000129.1:0-5168 GCA_032117355.1 Candidatus Nanopelagicales bacterium | reverse complement strand
CCGAGATCCCTCTCGGCCTTCTCGGTGGAACCGATCCGGTTCTGCACCAGGCGCCTGATGTCCTCTTCGCTGTAGGGGTTGTAGGTGACCTGGAGTGAGGAGTCACGCATCTGCAGGATCAGGTCGCAGAGGTCCTTGATGCTGGTCTGCACGCCGGTGCCGACGTTGTAGAACTCGTCGGACACCTCTGACTGCAGGGCCAGTACGTTGCAGCGCGCGGCATCGCGCGCAGTGACGAAGTCGTACGCCTGACTGCCGTCACCATTGATGACCGGGGCCTCGTCCGCATCGATCTTGTTCAGCATGATGGGGATGACACCGGTGTAGGCGGCGGTTTGATCCTGGTGCGGGCCATAGACGTTCATATAACGAAGGCCGACGTAGCTCAGGCCGTATCGATCGCTGAATGCCCGGCACATGGCCTCGCTCGCGATCTTCGATGCCCCGTAGAAGTTGCGGTTGTTGAAGGGGTGGGTCTCCTGCATCGGCACCTCGACCGCGTCGCCGTAGACACTCGCCGAGGACGAGTAGACGAGCCGTTCAACGCCGTTATTGACGCAGGCCTCCAGCACGTTGAAGGTGCCCTGGATGTTGACGTCGAATGCCGTCCGTGGGTAGTCCTTGCAGTGGAGCAGCCACATGGCGGCGAGGTGCACGACTCCGTCCGCGTTACTGACAGCCTCGTTGAGGACGTCGACATCTCGGATGTCACCGCCATCGGGGAAGAACGAGCACCGTGGGTCGGTCAGCGCCGCCCAGACATTGCTTGCCTTGCCGCGGGTCAGGTTGTCGTAGATGGTGACCGATCCGACGTTCGTTCGGAGTAGTTCCTCGACGACGTGGCTTCCGATGAACCCGGCACCGCCGATGACGAGGATCCGCTTGCCCGTGAGGTTCACGCAGGCATCCTATTGGCGTCGTGATGACGATCCCTGGGTTCCAAGGGCCACCTGGGTGGGCCATGGTCGGGTCACCGGGCCCAGTCACGACGCTGCAACCGCGTAGCCGGGTAGGTTTGCTACGTGGTCGACGGCGCTGAGAGTGGACCTGGCGGAATCGTCCAGCGACTTCGGAGTTCCATCGGTCTGCAATTCGATGGCATTCGCAATGCGCTCTCTATGCTCGTGGCCGCTCAGCGTCGACGCTTCCTGGTCGCGTCCGGACTGCAGGCGACGCTCGGCCTGCTGGACACCGTCGGCATCGTGATGATGGGACTGGTCGCGGCGGTACTTGCTTCCGGTCTTGATCCAGGACGCATGCCGTCCTATGTGAAAACCGTTCTGGAGTTCACCGGCCTCGGCGGCCTCACGCTGATCCAGTCGGCCGCAGTTCTTGGCGCGCTCGCCGTCGGAGTCATGCTGGCAAAGAGCGTCCTCGGGATCTTTTTCACCCGCTTCCTCTACCGGTTCCTTGCCCAGCAGCAGGCTCAGGTCTCGGAAAGGTTGGTGCGCGCCTTCCTGAATCAACCCCTGCTCTTTGTTCAAGGTTTGAGCACGGCGCAGGCGCAGTACGCCCTGACGAGCGGGGTTGGACTGGGTGTAGTGATCACCCTGGGAGGGGCAAGTTCTGCCCTCGCGGAGTTGTTCCTCTTCGCCGTGGTCGCGGTGGTCCTGCTATTCGTTGACCCGGTCCTGTCTCTCTTGGTAGCCGGCATCTTTGCCGTCGCGGCCGTCCTGCTGGTCCTTACGTTTGGTCGTCGAACCAGTCGTGACGCGGCTTCCTTCCGCGAGTCCACCGTCCGGATGGACACCATGGTCTTCGACGCACTCTCCACCTATCGGGAGGCGATGGTCCTCAACCGGAGGGATTCCTTCGCCCGGCGTTTCACCCGTCTTGCACAGACCAATGCGGAGACCAATGCGGACATGCAGTTCGTGTTGGAGGTGCCTAAGTACCTCCTCGAGGCACTCCTCGTCGTTGTTGCTTTCCTCCTGGCCCTGTTCCAACTCGGGACGAAGGAGTTCCCGGCGGCGGCCGCAACGGTCGCTCTCTTTCTCACGGCGGGATTCCGACTGATTCCGGCCATGCTGCGATTCCAAGCGGCTGAGACCAATGTGAGGCGGGGGATCGAGGGTGCCCGGCCCACCTTCGTCCTTGCCCACGCCCTGAACTCGGAGATCCAGGAAATCCAGCCCCTCACCGCTGAATCGCGAGCCGTTACCCGTTTGCGTGAGCAGGTGGAAACAGGGCACCAGGGATTTGAGGCAGCCGTCGTCGTCGATCGGGTGACATTCAGCTATCCCGGTTCGACTGCCCCAGCTCTCGCAGACGTATCGCTCATGGCACGCCCGGGCGCGTCCATCGCGCTAGTGGGCACGACCGGAGCGGGCAAGAGCACCCTCGCGGATGTGATCCTCGGAGTTCTCCAGCCGGATGAGGGATCGGTCCAAGTTTCCGGGGTCGATCCGGTGACGGCTGTTCAGCGTTGGTCGGGCGCTATTGCGTATGTTCCCCAGGCTGTTGCCTTGGTCGACGGCACGATTCGGGAGAACGTGGCCCTTGGCCTGCCGGACAGCGCAATTGACGACGAGTGGGTGTGGAGCGCCCTACGTCAGGCGCATCTCGCGGATTTCTTGCAGTCCGGTCGCGAAGCCCTCAACACGGTTGTTGGCGAGCGCGGGGTGAGGTTGAGTGGCGGGCAACGCCAGCGTCTGGGTATTGCTCGGGCCCTCTTCACCAAGCCGCTCGTCCTTGTCATGGACGAGGCAACCAGTGCTCTGGATGCTGAAACCGAGGACGCCATCACCCGCACCCTGAGGGATCTCGAAGGTCAGGTCACGACAATCACCGTGGCTCATCGATTGGCGACCGTCCGATTCGCCGATGAACTCCTCTTCATGCGCGACGGGGTGATCGTCGCCCGGGGCAGTTTCGAGGAGGTTCGCGCGCAGGAGCCGGACTTCGCTCGCCAGGCGAAGCTCCTGGGCCTCTGAATCGCCCCAACCATCCGCGTAAGACACATGACGGTGGGCGGCAGGGATACTCCTGCCACCCACCGCAAAGTGCCGGAAATCCCGGCCACTGGGTGAACTATGCGGGGACCTCCGTGGCGATCTTCGCGGCCGTCGACACCCACTGCGAGCCATCATCGGCGTAGCCCGCGGGCATGCTGTCCTTCTTGCTCCAGTTCGAGCCGGTGTCGGTGTAGCCCGACGGAGTGGCGTCCTTGACCATCGTGGTCTCCGACCGAGTTTCCTGATGCGAGGCAGTGATGCACCAGCCGTCGGTGCAGCCTGGCCGCCAGGTGTCGCCCATGGGCTCCGCGCCATCGATCACGGTCTCCGTCCACGTGCGGGTCACCGGGTGGTAGGTGTAGCTCGTTGTTGAGTACGTGTAGGCGGCGGTCTTCTGGCAGAGATCCCCCGCCGGTGAGTACCCATCGGGGCATACCCAGATCGTCTTCGTCCGGGGCGTCGAGGGCTGGCTGGGCGCTTGCTGGCTCGTTGCGGGCGCTGGTGTCTCTGAGCCCGGGTCGTTGGATGCAACCTTCTTCGGCGGAACGGGCGCGGTCGGATCTGAAGTAGGCGCACCGAGTTCGCGCAGGCTCTTGGCCATGACCGCCTTGGCGGCCTTGCCTGCGCCGGCGCTGCTCAGGGGAGTGACGGTGAAGGTGTAGCGAGCGTCCGTCGTGAGGCCGGTCAGGATGCCGCCGTTGGAGATGGTTGCCTCGATGGGCGTCAGATCCGGGCTGCTGGCAGTGACGCGGTAGGTCAGGGCCCCGGTGTTCGGCTTCGCCGCCTGCTTCCAGGCGAGGTTCACCGCGCCGGGTAGTTCGGTGGCCGACACCACCAGGCGGCTGGCAGCGCCGGGCGTGGTGACGGGAGTCACGACTCCAATGAGTTCACCACCCACCTTCACCGTGTAGGGCTTGCCCAAGGTCAAGCCGCTGAAAGTTGCCGTCTGACCGGCAGGCTTGCTGGCGGTCCGCGCCTTCTCGCCCTTTGCCGTCAGTGTGATCGGTTGCCCGCCGTGGTCGTTAACAGTGATGGCGGCGGGCCGATCAGCTGAGGCACTCGGGCCCGCCTGGGCTGCGACCACGATTCCGGGCTTGGTGGCGTCCATCGCGGAGGTTGCGGCATGGGCTGCGGGTGAGCCCAGCAGGACGGCGAATGCCATCGAACCGCTGGCGGCGACGAATCCCATGGTCTTGATGACGCGGTTGGCGTTCATTGTTCTTCCCTTCTGACCGTGGGCGGTGAATCCGTCCACGTGTTCTCGGAAGGGGTATAGGCGCAAGGATCAGTCTTCAAACATCAGAGTTTCGTAAACCAAGTTCGGCTAACTGACTGGGTGCCGAGAAGAGTTGCGGGGCGCGGAACTACCGGGCGCGGGTGACGTCCATGAATCCGCGAGCGAAGATGACCGAGGGGCTGAAGACATTTGTCGAGAGCTCATCGTTGAGAAGGTCAGCCATTGCCGTGCCATTGACCCGAATCTGCATTCCCTCAAAGACCGTCGTCCTCGTATAGACGCCGGTCGTGATGCGAGTCTCGTCAATGCTGCTGATGGCGAAGAGGCGTGCATTGGACCCGTCGTTCAACACGCAGTCGATCACTCGTGCGGTGGTCTCGATTGTGGGGCTGGAGCAACGGAGCGTCTTTGCGGTCTCAGTGTTGGTGATTCGGAAGCCACCGGCTGCTGCGTTGGCGGTACCGGTCTTGGCCACGATCGGCAGGGTCACGGTGGCCGACGTGTTGCCGCCCAGCGTGATCGCCCGGCCAGGATCAACGGCCGAGATGACCAGGCCCGCAGATGCCCAGGTCGGCAGGATGCCATTTGCCGTCGTAAAGGTGAAGGCACCGCTGGCTGGCTGGGTGGCTCCAGCCTGTCCGAACCCCTGGCCAGCAATGGCCGGTGAGCCGACCTGTCCAACCTGAGGGTCGGCGCTGGCTCCAACCACGAACACCGAACCCACGGCCAAGGGGACCGCCGCAACCGTCACCAACAACGAGCGGCGAGCGTGCCGACCACGTTCCATGACTACGCCCCTCTCGCTGGATCCTCCAACCGCTCCCCGGTAAAGAAAGCGGTTTTTAGTGTTAAGAGAGGATACCTGCGTGACGGAAGATCGAATAATCGCGCGCCTGCGGGACATTGTGGGCCCGTCTCATGTGCTGGACGCGGCCGACGTGATGGCCTCCTATACGACTGACTGGTCCGGTCGATTC
>JAULZL010000128.1:0-4494 GCA_032117355.1 Candidatus Nanopelagicales bacterium | reverse complement strand
TGTCGGCGATTGGCCCCCCTCATCAACGGCCAGAAAGTGGGGTACTGGTCACCCACCCAGCGGATGGACGACTGACATCGCCGAAAGCCGGCCCAGCGTCACTTCACCGGTCCGCCACCACGCAAGTGGGGCGCAACGTCGGAGAACTCGGTCAACTCCTCCTCGCTCGGAATCTCCTTCTCAACGTCAGCGGCGTGGATGGTGCGAATCATCGCTCGAATCGCCCAGACTGTGAAGGCGATGAGAATGGGGCCGATGGTGATCCAAGCGGCCACGGTCGGTAGCCGGGTAAGCATGAATAGTCCGAATGCAATCGCCCCAGAGATCGGAATCGTGACCACCCAGGCAAGGAGCATCTCGCCAACTACCTTCCAGTTGGCGCCTCGGCCTGAGGCAACTCCGGCACCGACGACCGATGAGGCAGCCGCCTGGGTCGTTGAGATCGGCATTCCGATGGCGGTTGCCCCGAAGATCGCCGTCGTCGCCCCAATGTTGGCTGCCGCACCCGTATTGGCATGGAGGGTGGTGATCTTCAAGCCCATCGTCTCGATGATCTTCCAGCCGCCCCAGAGCGTCCCGACGGCGATAGCCCCATAGGCGGATAGGGCCACCCATTCAGGGACGATTACTTGACTGCCGTCCTCCGACATGGTCGTGTAGCCAGCCCCGAGGAGAAGCGCCGCGATGACTCCCATGGTCTTCTGCGCATCGTTTGCTCCGTGGCCGAAAGACAGTGCCGCCGCCGATACAAGTTGCGCACCCTTGAACACCGGATGGTTGTCGTGCCATTTCGTGAGTTTCTGCACGCCCACGACGAGATAGACCGCGATGAAGGCGATCGTGAGGGCTACGACGGGCGAAGCAATGATGCCGATCGCAGCCTTCTGGACGCTCAACCAGTCGATTGCCGCGAGGCCACCGGCGGCGATGCCAGCACCGACCAGGCCGCCGATAATCGCGTGACTGGAGGAGGACGGCATGCCGATGCTCCAGGTGATGTAGTTCCAAGCCACTGCCGCGAAGAGCGCAGCAAAGATCACCGCTGACGTCGTGACTTCCGGATGGACGGTCTTCGCAATGGTGTTGGCGACCGCCGTCCCGACCACGAAGTAGGCGAGGAAGTTGAACACCGCAGAGAACGCCGGCGCCCAGCGCGCTGGCAACGCTCGCGTGGCAACGACGGTCCCGACAGCGTTGGCCGCGTCGTGGAAACCGTTCGTGAAGTCGAAGATCAGCGCGAGGCCGACGAGCAAGATAACTGCCAGCAAGGCGATGTCCACGTGTTTGCTCCCGGCTCGCGTGCTCAACGCCGCCATGGGAAACATGGGGACAACGGAGGCTAGCCCGACTAGCAGAGATCATCCGGTTACCTAGATTCAGATCACCTGGTGTTCATCTTCCGTTCATCCAAGGCAAACCGTGGGGCCTTACATCTGCCGCAGGCCCCTAGCCTTCGGCGGGGGCCACCACCTGCATCCCCGGGCCGGGAAACACCAGTGACTCGTGGCCGTCATCGGACCACTTCACCAGGTACGGGGCCTGGCCATCCGGTCCGCGGACCTCCACGATCTCGCCATCACGAACCGGCTCATCGAGGTGGCTCGGGTGCACCACGAGTCGATCGCCAACCTTGGCATGCATTCGTACCTCCCACATTGCGCGGATAGCCGTACTCCGATGGAAGTCTGCGGCCCGCGGGGACGCAATCGGATCGCCCCACCTGCCCGTCCAATGGCCGAGCAGGGCACCCGGCAATTCACTGCTGGCAGGCCATCCACCCTCGGGGCGCCATAGCGTGAACATCACCGGTTGAAGCCGACGAAAGGACTGGTCAGATGAGAATTCTCATTCACACGGATGCCAATATCGGCCTGAGTTCCGACATGGCGCAGAGCATCCAGTCCGGGATCGAGGGGAGGCTCGGTCGCTTCAGTACTCGCATCAATCGTGTGGACGTCCACCTGAGTGATATCAACTCCACCAAGTTCGAGGTCAACGACAAGGACTGCGTCATGCAGGTTCAGGCATCGGGCCGGTCCCCCATTACCGTCTCGGATCGCGCGCCGTCCTCCGTCCTCGCCGTCAGCGGCGCTGCCGAGAAGCTTGCTCGCCTCCTTGATGCGACCTTCGACAGGGAGAACCACCACAAGGGAGCACCAAGCGTCCGCACCATGCCGGCTGAGGAGGGCCTCCTCTAGTCCGATGCGCTGATCGCCTCCGCACCTTCCGGGAGGGGTCACCCCGCGGCGCTAGCATGTGGCGGCGACAGCGGAGGGGGCTCGGGAGGCAATGCGACTTCTCCACACTTCCGATTGGCACCTCGGTCGATTCCTGACCACGGTCTCCCTCGTTGAGCATCAGCGCGACTTCCTTGCCTGGCTAGCCGACCAGGCCAAAGAGCAACAGGTGGACGTCATCCTCGTGAGTGGGGACGTGCACGACCGGGCCATCCCGTCGGTGGACGCAGTGCAGATCTTTGAGGACTCGCTGGTGTCCCTGGTGGCGGTCTGCCCAGTCATCCTGATCTCGGGCAATCACGACTCGGCTGCGCGTCTGGGCTTCGCCGCGGAGCTTCTCGCCGCAGTCAAGGTTCACCTGCGTTCTGCAGTGCGAGACATCGATCGCCCCGTCGCCATAACCGACCGCGAGGGAGTTCCCTACTTCTTCTATGGAATCCCCTACCTCGAGCCAGAGGTCGTTCGCGGCGAGCTCGGCTCAGAGAAATCGCATGCGGCCGTCCTCACCTCCGCTATGGACTTGGTGCGCGCCGACCTGACAACTCGCCGACAGTCGGCCGCCCTCAACGGTGCGCCTGAGCCACGGGCTGTCGTCCTCGCCCACGCCTTCATCACCGGCGGCACGTCAAGTGAGTCCGAGCGGGATGTCAGCGTCGGTGGGGTCGCCGATGCACCCGCCAGCGTCTTTGACGGCGTCGACTACGTGGCACTCGGCCACCTGCACGGGCCGCAGGACATCACGAATCCGGATGGCCCACCCGTGCGCTACAGCGGGTCACCCCTTGCCTACTCCTTCTCCGAGGAGTCGCACTTGAAGTCGATCAGCATCGTCGACCTTGATGCCTCCGGCGGAGTGCAGGTCACCACCATCCCAGTCCCCGTGCCGCGGAGCCTGCGCACGGTGACCGGCAACATCGATTACCTACTCAGCGACCCCGGTCTCGTCGATGCCGAAGACTGCTGGCTTCGTGCCATCATCACCGACCCGCGTCGGCCAGAGAACCCCATGGAGCGGATTCGCCAGCGATTCCCGCATGCAATCGACCTGTCCTGGGCACCGCATGTCGATGGCGTTCCGCTTCCGCAGGTCGATCGCCTGGTCGATCCTGCGCATGCCACGCCATTCGAGGTCATCACCGCATTCGTCGAACACGTCACCAGCCTTGAGGTAACAGCCGACGAGGAAGTCCTTATCCGCGATTCGATCGAGCGCGTCCGGCAGGCAGAGGCCCTGGCATGAGCGGCGCGAACGGATGAGGCTCCATCGGCTCACGATCACCGGGGTCGGCCCGTTCCGGGACCAGCAGGTGATCGACTTTGACGAACTCTCGGCATCGGGCCTGTTCCTGATCGATGGCCCTACCGGCTCGGGCAAGACCACCATCATCGACTCGATCGTCTACGCGCTGTACGGGGTCGTCTCCGGGTCGGACTCCGATTCGAGCCGCATGCGAAGCACCTACTGCGGACCGAGCGATCCAACCGGAGTGGCCTGCGAGTTCTCCGTCAATGGCCGACGCCACCTCATCACTCGCGTTCCCAAGGACGCGCCAGACCCGGAGAACCCGACCAAGGCACCCGCGCGATCGACCAAGCAGGTTCTCACGGAGTACGCACCGGATGGCTCCACCGTGATCGTCCTGACTGCCAAACGCGAGGTCGATGACCACATCGAGGACTTGGTCGGCATGACCGCCGATCAATGCCGACAGCTCGTCGTCCTTCCTCAAGGCCAGTTCGCCGATCTGCTGCGCAAGACCCCGACCGAGCGACTCAACTCACTGGCAAGCCTGCTCGATGACGGCTTCCTCAAGCAGGTCCAGGACGATCTCAGGCGTCAGGGCGAGGTAGCCACGGCAGAGCGAACCGAGGCAGACACGCGCGTTGTCCACGCGGCGCAGCAGTGCTTCGGCCGACTGCGTCCGTACATCGAGGGCCTTGCGGTCGCACCCGAGGTCGACTTCACGAATTCCGCCATCGCCGACGAAGATCGACTGGCTGCCCTTCACGTGACTCTGGACGCAATCGCGACCGCAGCGACCGAGGCCGTGAAGGAGCATGCAGAATTGTCGAAAACCGTCACCGATCGGACGGCAACGTCCATCGCCGCGCGTCAGGTGGCCGACGTCCTCGGCCACGTGGGCGCCGCTCAGGATCACATGCAACAACTGCGGCTGAGGCTTGCCGACGAGGATCGCGACGTCTCCCTTGCCGAGGTGGCTGCGCGCATCGGCGAACTGCGTATCTTCTAGGGAAA
>JAULZL010000127.1:0-2097 GCA_032117355.1 Candidatus Nanopelagicales bacterium | reverse complement strand
AACCGATATTAAGGTGATCCTCCAGCCAAGCGCCTGAGCGAATCTCACGCTGCAAAGCCCAGGCGGCCACGTCCGCCGATGTGCACGCGGAATGTGACAGTTTCATAACGGAGTTTGTTAGCGCTTCCAAGTCTTTGTGCTAACCGGGTCTGGAACCAGCAGCGGAATCCTCAACCAAGGAGACGACGTCCTCGTCCGACACGACTACTCACCCGTACTCCGCCAAGCCGAACTCCCCACCGTCACCGTCCCCTGATGGGGCAACCGACGACTCAACTCCCAGTTCGCTCTACGCCAGGGTCGAACTCGCTGCGTAAAAATCAGCGCTAACCGGCGAGCCCCTTACGGCCGGTGGAGCCCGATGCGCGAGCAGTCTTTGGCGGCTCTTCAGAGTTAACCGGGCAACGTGCTGTTCTTGGCTGAGGCCCGCCGGTGCTGGCGGGTACAGGTCCATCGTATTCGGCGGCGCTGGTTGACCGGGTTGCGGAACCCGAATGCGTTGCGTCCCTGATGTTTGGCCAACCGGTTGTAGCCCTCGGCTCGGGCGTTGGAGTAGCCCGTGACCAGGGCCGCTTCGATGGCGGGCCACCATGTCTCGATGGTGGTGGCGAGGCGGTGGACTTCGGGTGCGATGGAGTGGGCTGCCAACTGGTAGAAGGCGTCGAGCCTGGCATGAATGTCACGGCGGTCGGGGCTGGTGCCGGCCAGCGCGAGGAGGTGACGCAGTGCCTCCTTCACGTCGTATGCCTCCAAGATGTGCTGCCCTGCCTCACCGGTGGCGATCAGGCCGTCGCGCATCCTCAGGTAGGTCTCTGGCCGTAGTCGTTCACGGCCGGTCAGCAGCCGGCGCCGTGCTGACCAGGCGGGGTCGGCCTTGCGGCCGCGCCGCCCGAACGTCTCGCGGATCACTCGCTGCCGGACAGCGGTCAGCATCCCGTTTCCCAGGGCGGCCAGGTGGAACCGGTCCGCGACGATCACGGCACCGGGGAGCGCATCACGGACAGCCTTGGCGTAGGAGGCTGACAGGTCGATAGTGACATGCGTGATCGCGTCCCGCCACGGGGCTGGCTGGGCGGTGAGCCACGCGACCGCCGTCGCACTGTCTCGGCCCTCCGCTTGGGCTAGAAGCCCTCCAGTGCCTGCGGAATCGACGAACCCGGTATGCCACCGGTCGCAGGCCTTCACCCACTTCTTCGTCTCCGGGTCCTGGGTCCATACCGGTCTCCCGCGTCGGGTCTCGTCAATGCCGAGCACCGTCACCGGTGGCAGTGGCTCCGCAAGGATCCCGTCCACGTGAGCGACGAACGAGGCATGGGCAATCGACCAGTCCACCCCGTAATGGGCAGCAGCCTCCGACACCACCCGGCCCTGCTCAGCGACCGCGAACCCGAGCTCGACGCGCAGTCTCGTGGTCAGCCTCGAACTGGCCCGTATCGCCGGCAGCGACTCCGTGAACGACCCCCGCGGGCACGCCGATTCCCTGCACCGCCACCGCTGCTTGGACCAGACCACCCTCAGGCAATCAGGACCGTAGGGAATATCACGCGGGCGGGTGCAGACCCGGCCCTTCGGCGACTCCGAGAACACCCCGCAACCCGGGCACGCCGATGCGGTCTTATCGTCGGTCACCACCTGCACCAGCCGACCACCGGACCCATCCGATTCCACTCTGGCGACCCTCAGGCCCTGCACCCCGAACAGGAGCGAAGCATCCGACACCACATCGGCCTGATCAACGAAAACAAGCGTATGCTCCAACAAGCCCGTGACCTCATTCTGATCGGAAACTGTCTTTGACAACAGCCATGATCGCAAGGTCACGGGCGCCCTATTTCAACGCCCTCGGCCCCAGTTGCCCGGTTAACTCTGAAGAGCCAGCAACCATCGGAGCAGGAACTGCCCATGCAGTATGCGTCACGTCGAGGATCGACTTCGTGGCAACAATGCCCGCCCGGTACCGGCCCTCGAGCGTCAAGGCATCGCTCCGCTATCCCTGGTCGACCCACTTGCTCTCGATGGGCGTCGTCGACACGGTGCCTGAAAAGTCGGGGACCGGCACTGGGGCGAGGTCGATCGCATTGTTCGATGCCGTGCGGG
>JAULZL010000126.1:0-7731 GCA_032117355.1 Candidatus Nanopelagicales bacterium | reverse complement strand
GCTGGCGGCCTACCGGCGCGACGGGTTCGTCTTCGACACCGGGCCTTCGCTGTTCACCTTGCCGGCCGTCTACCGGGATCTGTTCCTCAAGACCGGCGGGGCCCTGGAGGACGCAATCGACCTTCAGCCCCTGGAACCAGCCTTTGCGTACCGCTGGGCGGATGGGACACGAGCCGTCCTCCCCGGCGTGAATCCAGCCGCGTGCGCTGATGCCCTCGGTGATTCACTCGGCGGCAACGCAGCGACCGATTGGCGGAGGCTGATCCAGCGCGGCAGCGACATGTGGCAGATAACCCGCGGCCCGTTCCTGCAGTCACCGCTGCCCGGCTGGCGCACGCTGATGTCCCTTGGCAGAAGTGCTTCCGATGTCGCGACGGTCGCGCCCTTCACGACCCTTCGCTCACTCGGCACCTCCACCTTCAGTGACCCGCGGCTGGTGACCCTGCTGGACCGCTACGCCACATATAGCGGCTCCGACCCACGCAAGGCGCCCGCTGTGTTGGCGACCATCCCCTACGTGGAGCAGACGTTCGGGGCCTGGCATCTCGGCGGTGGTCTTGCCACCCTTGCCGATGCCCTCGTCGAACGTTGTGTCGCCCGCGGGGTGACCTTGCGGTCAGGGGCGGCCGTGACAAGAATCGGCCTGCGCGATGGACGCGTCAGCGGTGTCGAGGTCGATGGCTCGGAATGGATCAACGCGGACATCGTCGTGGCAAACGCAGATGCTTCCGATGTCTACGGGTCACTTATCACCGGGGATTCCCGCGCGGCTGGTGCCCACCGGGCCCTGTCGAAGGCCACCCCGTCTCTCGCCGGATTCGTGATGCTCATCGCGGTGCGCGGCACGACCCCGGGGCTGCAGCACCACAACATCTGGTTCCCAGCGGACTATGACGCGGAGTTCGATCAGATCTTCGGTCGGCATCCGCGCCCCGTCGAGGATCCGACGATCTATGCCTGTACCCCCGCTGACCCGAGAATGCGACCCGACTCCAACCACGAATCCTGGTTCGTGCTGGTGAACGCACCTCGCCACGGAGATGGCACCAGCGGGACGGTCAACTGGGACTCCCCAGGGGTTGCAGATTCCTATGCCGACAGCGTCCTGTCGGTGTTGGCGAAGCGCGGGACGGAAATCCGGCCACGCATCCTGTGGCGGGAGACTCGGACTCCGGCGGACTTCCAGCGGTCGGTCCGCGCCCCCGGTGGCTCGATCTACGGAACGTCCAGCAACGGCTCGCGAGCCGCATTCCAGCGCCCGGCGAATCAGTCGCCGATTCCGGGGCTTTTCCTCGTGGGTGGATCCTCGCACCCCGGTGGCGGCCTTCCCCTGGTCGGCATGAGTGCCGAGATCGTCGCCACCCTGATCGGCCGCCCCTAACCCCGTTTCTCCCGGTATCCGCCGCAAACGTCAGAATCCAGGCCCAAAAAGGCCGGATTCTGACGTTTGTCCCGGCCGGCCCGCAGATTGCTGGTACCGGGGACGAACGTCACAATCCACCCGGTTTTGTCCCGGTATTCGCCACCTGTGGCGGATACCGGGACAAACGGCGCAGTTAGGGGGTGGGGTGCGGGGTGATGTCTAAGGCCTCGTAGACCTCGCGCGTCGAGGTGGACCTATTAAGCGTGTAGAAGTGCAGGCCCGGCGCGCCGAGTTCGAGTAGTTCGCGCGCCAACTCCGTTGCGACCTCGACGCCGAGGGCTCGTACCGCACGCTCGTCATCCTTGACGGCGGCGAAGCGCGCGGCCAGCTCCGGCGGGAAGGCCGCACCGGAGAGATCGGCAAACCGCTCGATCTGCGCAACATTCGTGACCGGCATCAGGCCAGGGACGATGGGCATCGAGCAGCCGTGAGCAGCGGCGCGTGCGATCAACTGCTCATAGTCCCGTGCGGTAAAGAAGAACTGGGTGATGGCGAATTCCGCCCCCGCATCTTGCTTGGCGGCGAGCACTCGCGCATCCTCGTCGAGGTCGACCGACTCTGGGTGGCCCTCTGGGAAGGCGGCAACCCCAACGCTGAACTCCCCCGTCGACCGAATGAGGCGCACCAGTTCATCGGCATGCCTCAGGCCATTGGGGTGCTGCTCCCAGGCGGCATCAAGGCCGCCATGCGGATCACCCCGCAGCGCGAGAATCGTGCTGATCCCCGAGTCTGCGTACTGGCGGATGATCCCCTCAAGTTCGTCGCGACTAGCGCCCACGCAGGTCAGGTGGGCGACCGCGGTCATCGTGGTCTGCCGGGCGATGTCGGCGGTGATCCGCATGGTGCGATCCCGGGTTGATCCGCCGGCACCGTAGGTGACGGATACGAAAGTGGGATTCAGACCCTCGAGATCGCGGACGGTCTGCCACAGGATCCGCTCGCCCTCATCAGTCTTCGGCGGGAACAACTCGAATGAGAAGGACCGCCGGCCAGAGCGAAGCACACTGCCCAAGCCCTCCCTGGTCCGCTCGCCAATCGCCATGGGGCAAGAGTACGGCCAGCCGAGATTGCGAAGTGGCTCTAGGCTCTCAGCGTGGCTGGCATAGAGGTAGTGGCGGACGCCTCACCCGCGCATCCGCCTTCCCCCTTGGATGCCGCTGACCTGCGGGCCCGCGTCCAAGCGATCGTCGAAGACGTCCTCGCCCAGGAAAGCATCGTCCTAGCCCGTGCCGGGGAGGACCTCGCACCCCTGGTGTCGGCACTGACCGGCCTCATGACCGGGGGCAAGCGGCTACGTCCGGCGTTCTGCTACTGGGGCTGGCGGGGGGCCCTGACAGATTCGTCCAACGAGCCGAGCAGGGAACTAGACGATGCAGCCATGCGGGCAGCAGCCTCACTGGAGTTTCTCCAGGCCTGCGCGCTGATCCACGACGATGTCATGGACGGCTCGGATACCCGTCGCGGCCTGCCCGCTGCACACCACCACTTCGCCATCCTGCACCGGGGATCCGGCTGGCTGGGCTCGCCGGAGAACTTCGGCGTGGGTGCCGCGATCCTGCTCGGCGACCTATGCCTTTCCTGGGCAGACCAAGTGCTGATGTCCAGCGGCATGCCGGTCGAACCGCTGATGCGGGCGAAGGCGATCTACGACGAGATGCGCACCGAGTTGATGGCCGGGCAGTATCTCGACCTGCTGGAGCAGGCTCGCGGCGGGGGATCCGTACATCGAGCCCTGCAGGTTGTTCGCTACAAGTCGGCCAAGTACACGATTGAGCGCCCCCTTCACCTGGGTGCGGCAATGGCGGGTGCACCCCAGGAGGTACTGGACGCCTACACCGCATATGGCCTACCCCTCGGCGAGGCATTCCAACTCCGGGACGATGTCCTGGGGGTTTTCGGTGATCCGGCGCAGACTGGCAAGCCCGCGGGTGATGACCTACGCGAAGGCAAGCGCACCGTTCTCATCGCGATGGCCTACGACGCGGCCACCGATTCCCAGGCAGCCACCTTGCGTGCACACCTCGGTGACCCCATCCTGGACGCGGATGGCATCAGCGCCCTGCGCGAGATCATCGAGGAGACGGGCGCACTTGCCATCACCGAGCGGATGATCGAGGAGAAGCTCGCCGACGCCCTCGCCGCTGCCCAGAGCCCGCTTATCGCTGCGCAGGCCCAGGACATCCTGACCGGCCTGGCATTCGCGGCGACACGTAGACAAGTCTAGGAAGGGCCCCATGTCGAATTCGATCTTGCAGCAGGTCAACCGATGGCTCCCCACGGGCACCCCCCGGCGGGTCACTGGTCCGACCGACCATGTCGTCGTCGTTGGGGCAGGTCTGGCCGGCCTCTCCGCCGCGATGAGGCTGGCAGGTGCTGGGCGGAAGGTCACCGTCCTGGAGCGTGAAAGCGTCCCGGGTGGACGTGCCGGTCGGCTCAACGTCGACGTGGCCGACGGCACCTACCGCTTTGACACTGGGCCAACCGTGCTGACGATGCCTGACCTCATCGCAGACTGCTTCGATGCTCTCGGTGAGGAGATGTCTGACTGGCTCGAACTGCAGCCGGTAGCGCCCCTATACCGCTCCTTCTACCCGGATGGCTCGGTTCTGGACGTGCACTCGGACGTCGACGAGATGGCTGAGGAGATCTCGCGCGTGATCGGACCCGAGGAGGCCGCGGGCTACCGCCGCTACGTCGAGTTCGTCTCCAAGCTGTATGCGTACGAGATGAAGGACTTCATCGACCGCAATATCGACTCCCCCTTCGACCTGCTCACGCCCGACCTCGCTCGACTTGTCTCCATCGGCGGCTTCCGCAAGCTGGCACCCAAGGTGCGCGAGTACCTCAAGGATCCGCGGACCGAGCGGATCTACTCATTCCAGGCGATGTACGCCGGCCTTTCGCCCTACGACGCCCTGGCCATCTACGCGGTCATCGCCTACATGGACTCGGTGGCCGGAGTGTTCTTCCCGAAGGGAGGCATGCACGCCCTCCCGGTTGCGATGGCGTCTGCGGCCGAGAAGCACGGGGTGACCTTCCGGTACGACACGGAGGTCACCTCGGTGGAGACCAGCAATGGCCGCGCCGTCGCCGTGCTGACCGCCGGTGGTGAGCGAATCGAAGCCGATGCCGTCGTGTTGAACCCCGACCTGCCCGTTGCCTACCGCGATCTGCTGGGCCGTCAGCCCTGGTCAGTGCGTCGCCTGAACTACTCGCCTTCATGCTTCCTGCTCCTGGCCGGATCCTCCGCGACGTACACCAAGATCGCCCACCACAACATCCACTTCGGGCGCAGCTGGCAGGGCGTCTTCCGAGACCTGATCGACGATCGCCGTCTCATGAGCGATCCCAGCATCCTGGTTACCAACCCGAGCCATTCCGATCCCGCCCTGGCACCCGATGGCAAGCAGGTCTACTACGTGCTCCTACCCACGCCGAACATGGATGCCGGGATCGACTGGCGCACCGAGGGCCCCCGCTACCGCGATGAGGCGGTTCGGCTGCTGGAGTCCCGCGGCTACATCGGCTTCGGGGATTCGATCGAGGTCGAGGACGTCACCACCCCGCTCGACTGGGAGCGGCGCGGGATGGAGCGCGGAGCCCCCTTCGCTTCCGCCCACTCCTTCCTGCAGACCGGACCTTTCCGCCCCGGGAACATGTGGGGCGAGAACGTCGTGTTTACCGGCTCGGGCACTCAACCCGGGGTGGGCGTTCCGATGGTGCTGATCTCCGGCCGACTGGCGGCCGAGCGGATTACCGGCAAAGACTCGTCGTATCGCTCCCGCGCTCGACGATGACCACGGGCCGGGATCCCGGGCCCCAACGACGCTCAACCGATTCGGCAGGGGCCGTCCAGCCGTGGATCAGGCATGGCCTGCCGGGGATGGTCGGCACGGCGGCGGTGGCCGTCGGGGCCCTGGGGATTGGCTGGCTGCCACTAGACACCGAGATGCTCCAAAACCCGATCGTCGACGTTTTCCGGGGGTCGCTGACCGGCACCCTGACAGCTCGGTGCCTGGTCTTCGTCGGGATAGCGATCCTCCTGCAATCCTGGCTGATCCTTGGCTCTGAGGTGACCGGTCGGCCCGGCTGGCCGACCCGCACCCTGGCCACCGTCATGTGCATGTGGGCCGCACCCCTGGTGATTGCTCCACCGCTGTTCAGCCGCGATGTCTACTCCTACTACGTCCAGGGCAGACTCTTCGAGGCTGGCAGTGACCCCACGACCATGGGCGTGGCGGGGATTCCCGGCTGGTTCCAGGCGGGGGCCGACCCGATGTGGGCGGAAGCTCCCACGCCGTACGGACCAGCGTGGCTGCTGATCGAGCGTCAGATCGCCTCGTTTGCACATCCGAACGCCTACCTCGCTGGCGTTCTGTTTCGACTTAGCTGCCTCATCGGGGTAGCCCTGCTGATCATCTTCGTCCCGAAGCTTGCGAGATCGCTGGGTGTCGACGCAGGCACGGCCACCTGGCTGGCCGTCCTGAACCCGCTGATCCTCATGCACTTCGTCTCAGGCGCGCACAATGACGCACTCATGGCCGGCCTAGTGGTGGCCGCGTTCTGGCTGGGCAGCTGCAACAGGTGCGTATGGGCAGCCGTCCTGATCGGGTGCGCCATCGCCATCAAGCCAATCGCGCTGCTTGCCCTGCCGTTTATCGGCCTGCAGTGGGCCGGCTCCCACGCGGACTGGTGGGCACGAATCAAGGCCTGGCTGGTTGCCACCCTAGCCGCCGGATTGACGCTGATCTGCTTCTACCTTGTCGCCAACGCCGGATTCGGCGTCCTGCAGGCTGCATTCGGTACGCCTTCCGGGGTTCTCACCTGGCTCTCACCTCCGACGGCGGTGGGGCAGTTGGTCGGTTACCTCACCACTTTCGCGGGACTCACCGCGGATGGCAGCCTCGCGGTTGCCACCATTCGCGGCCTTGCACTGCTCGCTGCGGCCGGCATCCTGCTCTACCTGGTCTTCACCCCTGATCGGCGCAGCCCGGTTCGCGGGGCCGCGATCGCCTTCGCCACGATCGTCGTCCTGGGTCCCGTCGTTCAGCCGTGGTACCTGCTGTGGTTCCTGCCGCTGTTCGCGGCGGCCGGGCTAACCGATCGCGAGCGGCGATGGGCCATTGCCCTCACCGCAGCCTTCACCGTTCATGGCATGGTCGAGGCAAGCACGACCAGTGACAATTTCCTTGACATCACCGACGGCATCACCTTCCTGATCGCCCTGGCACTGGTTGCCCTGGTAACCCTCGTCTCACCCCGGGAACGCCGACTCATCCTGGGTGGAAGGATGCCCGCATGAGCCGCCGCGACCTCGACGCAGCCGGAATCACCGATCCACTCCTGCGGGCGTCCTATGAGCGGTGCCGTGAGTTGAACGCCGCACACGGCAAGACGTACTACCTCGCCACCCTGCTCCTTCCCCCGGCCAAGCGTCCCTACGTTCATGCCCTCTACGGATTCGCGCGCTATGCCGACGAGATCGTCGATGACCTCAAGTCGACACTGACCGAAGAGGAGAAGGCCCAATGGCTGCGCGGATGGGGTGAGCAGTTCCTCGCTGACCTCGAACGAGGCGAGTCCGAGGACGAGGTCTGCCGGGCCGTCGTGGACACCGTTCGGGAATGGGACATCCCCGCCGAGCACTTCACGGCCTTCCTTCACTCCATGACCATGGACCTGACGGTGACCGAGTACCCGACCTACCAGGATCTCTACGAGTACGTTTACGGCTCCGCGGCTGTCATCGGACTGCAGATGGTGCCGATCCTGCAGCCGACTACGGCCGAGGCCTATGACCGGGCCATGGAGTTGGGCGTCGCCTTCCAGTTGGCCAACTTCATTCGCGACGTCAACGAAGATCTCGATCGTGGACGCGTCTACCTACCCATGAACGAGCTTGCCGAGTTCGGCGTCACCCGAGCGGATCTCCAGGCCCGGATCGCTACCCCGGCCATCAAGGATGCACTCAAGTTCCAGGTGGCACGGGTTAAGGAGCTTGAGGAAAGATCGCGGGACGGGGTCGGGATGCTGCACCCCTCCTCCCGGGACTGCATAGAGGCGGCCCGGGTGTTGTACTGCGGGATTGTCGACGAGGTCGAACGCAATGACTACGAGGTCTTCGCCCGTCGCGCGACCGTGCCGATGTCCCGTCGCCTGAAGGTCGCAGTGCCCGCCTGGCGACGCGCACGTCGTGCCCGTCGCCGCTACGGCTCGGGGATGGCTGATCGAGTGAGCGCGGGCCGCAGGCTCAGCTAGGCAACTCGCGCTGACCGACTTGCGCCGCCCAATTCACGCTGCCCAATTCA
>JAULZL010000125.1:0-4644 GCA_032117355.1 Candidatus Nanopelagicales bacterium | reverse complement strand
GGCATAGACATCAATCCCGAGTTCGTCCACCAGTCTGGACAGTTGCTCAACCTGCTCGGGTAGGTAGAACTGGGCCTCGTCGCAGATCAGGTAGTCCACCCGTTCCCCGGCAGAGAGCACATCGACCAGGTGCTGCCAGATGTCCAACGTCTCATCGACCTCAAGGGCCGGAACCGCCAGGCCCAGCCGGCTCGAGAGTACCGACTCGCCCGCTCGATCCAGCCGGGTGAGCACGACACCAGCCCGCCCGCGAGAACGATGATTGTGATCGGTCTGCAGTGCGAGGGTGGACTTGCCGCAGTCCATGGTTCCGGCGTAAAAGACCAATTCGGCCACGGCACATGCTCCCACAGCCCGCCGTCGCTGCCTGTCCTCGTCGCGTCTTCGTCAGGAGCGCACGATGAGACAGGGGATCTGGAGTTCGTCTTGCGTAAGTCCGCCATGCTGGCCAATGAGGCTGGACACCCTGCGATCAACGGAACTCTCCAGGAGGACCCCGTGGCTGGCAATGGCCACCACATCGCCCACCCGGTCCACCAGCACCTCGTCAACGGGACCGAGCAGCCCAGCCGCCAAGACCTCATCCCGCGTCAGGACCGTCGCCTGCTCCCCGAGCCGCTGGGCCCAGCGGCGGGCAACATCCCCCGAGCGCCCCGGTGCTGCATAGACATGGCGCGCCCTCGGCTCACCCGCAAGGCACCGGACATCCGCCGCGAGGTCTGGGTCAGCATCAAGATCAATTCGGCTCGTGCAGTTGATCATCCCGTGATCGGACGTCACGACCATGACCCCACGGGGAGGAAGCGCACTCATCAGTGCCGCAACCAGGTCATCGGCTCGCTCCAGGGCGCCTCGCCATTTCGTGCTCCCGACGCCATGGCCGTGACCCAAGCGATCAACCTCGCGCCAGTAGACATAGGTCAGGGTCGGCGTCGCACCCGTCGCCGCCTGAGTCACCCCGTGGACGCGTGTGGCCGCATCGTCCGCCGGGTGATACGAGCCCCCGCGCAGGGCTGCCCGAGTAAGCCCGGACTCCCGATATCGCTCGGGGGCCACCGTGGTGACCGTGACCCCGAGCCTCTCGACTCGCTCGAAGACGGTTGGCTCCGGCTGGACCGCCTGAGGTAGCGGGTCACCCTGCCAGTTCAACGGCGCGAGAATCGCCTCTGACTCCGGCAGCCAGAATGCGGCGCCCAGCAGGCCATGCATTCCGGGCATCAGGCCGGTGCCCATCGAAGCCAGGGCCGTCGGTGTCGTACTCGGGAAGACCGAGGTCATCTCGACATTGCTCAGGCCGGACATCGTGGGAGCGTGCCCGCTGTGATCGCGCAGTTGACGCAGCCCGACCCCGTCGAGCAGGCAGATGACTGCGTGCTGGGCGTCCCCTAGCCCGAGCCGGTCGACGAAGCCCGGGCTTCCCAGTGCCGCGGCGCAGGATGTGGCGACATCGGCGATGGTCGGGGCAGTTGCCAAGGACGGGCTAGCCAAGCCGAGCGGCCGTCACCTGGGAAAGGGATGCAGCGAAGGCCAGTGCCTGCGCAACGACCTCGGCGCCGTCGGCCACCTCGGACACCCGCACTGACAAGTCGTCATTGCTTGCCGTGCCGGTGTACCCGTGATCCGCCTCGCACTGCGGATCACCGCAGGAGGCCGGTTCAAGGTCGATCCGGCTGACTGCACCCCATCCAATGGTCAGCACTACCTCCGACGCACGCCCACCGGGCTGGTGGACCGCCGGCTCACTCACCACGCGGGTCACCACGACGGAGTCAACCCGCTCAAGCCGGACGGCTTCGGTCGAGGCGGTCGCGTACGGGGTTGGGTTTCCCTCGTCCACTCCGTGATCGTCGGTATGCCCGACGATCAGTCGGGTCGGGGTGAGGGCGAGGACGGTCACATGCCGCCTGAGTTCATCATGGTCGAAGGTTGCTTCGTGATGGACGAGATAGGAATTGAGACTCTCGCCAGCAAGGGCCGTGCTGAGTGCATCGGAGACCAGGTCTGGGTAGTAGCCACTGCGCTCGATATCGGTGCGCAGGAGCCGCTCGAGGTCGGTCATGCGCACATCCTTCCATTCCAGCCGCCATTCACCCCGAGTGGACCTCTGCCTGCCGCGGACCGGGGCTAGCCATTACGGTGCTTACGTGACTCTCATGATCTCGATAGCTGAAGAAGTAGCCGATGCCCTTGCCAGCCAACGACCAGTCGTGGCGCTGGAGTCGACAATCATCAGCCACGGCCTTCCGCGACCGGAGAACCTCCGCGTCGCCAATGAGGTCGAGCGCATCGTGCGATCCGTCGGTGCCGTGCCCGCCACCATCGCGATCATCGATGGGCGAATCGAGGTGGGCCTAAGCCAGGACCTCCTCGAACAGGTTGCTTTCCGGGATGACGTCGCCAAGGTCTCAGTACGGGACCTCGCGATCATCTGCGCCCGGCGCGGCAACGGGGCAACCACGGTGGCTGCGACGAGTCATATTGCCGCCCTCGTCGGGATCGACGTCTTCGCCACCGGCGGACTCGGCGGTGTCCACCGTGAGGCCCGCGAGAGCTGGGACGAGTCAGCAGACCTCACCACCATGGGCACCACTGCCATGACAATCGTGTGCGCGGGAGTGAAGTCCATCCTCGATGTCGGTGCCACTCTCGAGCGACTCGAGACGTTGAATGTCGGTGTCCTTGGCTACGGGACCACGCAGTTCCCCGGCTTCTACCTTCGCACGACGGGCCACACCATCGATTGGTCGGCGGACTCCCCGGAGGAAGTTGCCGCGATCATGCATGCCCGAAAGGAGTTGCGCATCCCTTCAACCCTCGTCGTGGCCTACCCGCTCGAGGCCGACGAGCAACTCGACCCAGACCTACACGACGAGGTGCTGGCCGACGGACTGCGGTTGGCCGCGGCACGTAATGTCCGAGGCAAGGACGTCACTCCCTTCCTGCTGGACCACTTCCACCGCAGCACTCACGGAGCAAGCCTGGTGGTCAACGAACGCATCATCATCCGCAACTCCGAGTTGGCCGCCCGCATTGCGGTGGCCTCCCAAGCCACCTGAGCCCGATGCCACAGTTCGTGGTTCTCGGTGACGTCCTGGTAGACGTCACCGCACGAATCAGAAATCCGCTCAATCACGCGAGCGATACCGAAGCCCGCATCAGCCTGCATGCTGGCGGGTCTGCATCCAACACCGCGGCCTGGCTGGCTTATCTCGGACACGATGCGTGGCTCATCGGCTGCATCGGCGGGGATTCCTTCGGCACCTTCCTTTCGGATGATCTGTCGGCCCGTGGGGTGCGCTCCAGCCTCGTCATCAAGGAGTCGGCAGCTACCGGAGCCTGCGTGGTTATCGTTGACTCGGCCGGTGAACGGACCATGCTGCCCGATGCCGGTGCCAATGCGCTGCTTGGCCCGGCCGACGTATCGCTCGCTGGTTTCGGGCCAGACAGTCACCTGCATGTCAGTGGGTACGCACTCCTGCGCGAATCGACGCATCCCGCTGCTATGCACGCACTGATGCACGCACGTGCCGAGGGCATGACCACCAGCCTGGACGCAGCTTCGGCCGCGCCGATTCTCGCCTCCCCTCGCGCCTTCGATGCTGCCGAGCCACTACTTGACCTGCTGCTGGCGAATGCCGATGAAGCCCGGGCACTCACCGGGCTAGTCGACCCACACGCAGCGGCCATCGCCCTTGCTGGGCGGGTGCCCTGGGTGATCGTCAAGACCGGACGCGCGGGTGCAATCGCGGTCCATAGTGGCGAGATGCTGTCGACAAGCGCACCTGAGATCGAGGTCCTCGACACAACCGGAGCAGGAGATGCCTTCGCGGCGGGGCTGCTTCCCGCCTGGAAGGCCGGATTCGCACCCCTCGATGCCCTGCAGCAGGGGATCGAGGCAGCCACCATCGCCGTGACCCGTGTCGGAGCCGGACCACCGGCACCCTGACCGGAAGACTGTGAGTCCCATTCGGAAGGGATGACATGGCACGGCAGAAGGCCACCTCTGATGGCCGCATCATCGATGTCGACGTCTCGGACGAGATGCGCTCGAGTTTCCTGGAGTACGCCTACTCCGTCATCTACTCCCGTGCCCTACCCGATGCTCGCGATGGGCTCAAGCCCGTGCAACGCCGGATCCTGTTCCAGATGGCCCAGATGGGGCTGCGCCCGGATCGCGGTCACGTCAAGAGCGCTCGAGTGGTCGGCGAGGTGATGGGGCGGCTACATCCACATGGCGACACGGCGATCTACGACGCGCTCGTGCGAATGGCCCAGCCGTTCTCCCTGCGCCTTCCCCTGATCGATGGCCACGGGAACTTCGGCTCCCTCGACGATGGCCCCGCAGCCATGCGCTACACCGAGGCTCGCCTGGCGGCCGGCGCCATAGACATGACCGCCCACCTGGACGAGGACGTCGTCGACTTCGTCCCGAACTACGACGGCCGGGAGACTGAGCCGACCGTCCTTCCCGCAGCCATCCCCAACCTCCTCGTCAACGGTGCCTCGGGCATTGCGGTCGGCATGGCCACCAATCTCGTTCCTCACAACCTCGGCGAGGTCGTGGCGGCCGCCCGGCACCTGATCGCGCATCCACAGGCGTCGCTTTCGGATGTCATGCGATTCATTCCCGGACCGGACCTGCCC
>JAULZL010000124.1:0-4491 GCA_032117355.1 Candidatus Nanopelagicales bacterium | reverse complement strand
GTGCCGCAGCGGCTAGCGCGGCGGAAAGCCGAGCCCGCTCGCCAATTCCACCCATGATCGGCAAACCCTAGCCAGGGGGGTTAGACACGCCCCGGTGACCGGTGCCAGACCGGTGCTTGCCTGCACTTGCCCCGATGATCCGGTGCCTGATGCCCCACGGTGTAGCCAAGGAGGTGGCTACGGTGGCCCGCAGCAGGATCACGTTCGGCTTGGCGATGGTTCCGCTGCTTGTCGCCCTGACCGCGTGCGGAATGACCGTGGCGACCGGTGTCGTGCCGCCGACCAGCCCACCTGCTTCTGACGGCTTCGTACCTGAGCCGGCCACCGTGGCCGATGGCCCAGACAGTGAACTGTGCTGGGCGGTCACCAGCGAGCTCCCGGTCATGGAGTTGGCAAACCTTGATCCAGAGTCTGCGAAGTACTTCGTCGAGTGGGGCCGCTACATGAAGGAGGTCGACAACTACCTCAGCGACGGCATGCCGTTCTTCGAGGAGATGGTCGCCCAGGCAGCGGGGCCCGATCAGGACGCGCTGGCGGACGCCCTCACCGGTGTGACCCGGATGAAGCGGGCGGTCCGTGGGGCCGCCCGAACCCTGGTGAAAGCCAAGGATCCCGTCCGCGAACGGACCGTTCGCACCTTCTACCTCGCGTCCAATGAGTTCCTCGAGGGCCTCTACACCGTCTGCCCCTCGTGGCGCGACGACCAGGTGTGAGGCCTCAGTCGAAAGCCCCATCCATCACCCGATCGAGTGGGGCGCCTTCATCCCAAGGCGAGAGCAAGCCCAGGGAAGCCGCTCGCTGAGCAAGTTCTATGCGGTTGCCGAGCTTGAAGACATCCATCAGGTGTCGCAGTTCGCCCTTGATAGTCGACTCGGAGAACCCAAGGGCTCGCCCAATCTCCCTATTGGTCTTTCCCACCCGAACCAAAATGAGGATCTGCACCTGCCGATCGGTAAGTGATGCCTCACCCGTTCGTTGCCGTGACTCGACAGGGATCAGTGGAAGGGTTTTCGGGTGGGTCAGCCAGAGGCCAAGGGCCGAGGAAATGCCCTGGACGAGCAGGGTCTCTCGTGGCCCGAACTCCACATCTTCGGGCAAGGTGCACCACCACGCGCCAACACTGACCCCACCACTGAGGACGGGGGAGCAGAGCACGCTGCTCTCACCCTCCGGGACAGACGTCCCCCATATGTGTGTGAGCGGCTCAAGGGAGGGGTACTCGATCAGTAGCCGATTCATCGGGACGAGTACGACCTCGCAGGTGTGCAAGGCCCGTACCAGTGGGAGATCCAGGTTGGTGGGCACTGCCAAGGGTCGGGCTCGTGCGTTGTGGAGATCATCGCTCATCCCCACCGTCTCCAAGCGAGCGTTCACCCAGGTGGCCAGCGAGCACTCGGTCGCGCCAAGGGAGGCAAGGGGGCCAGCGATGATGGCCTGAGCGACAGCGTCTGGGCCGGGGTGGCTACTGACAAAATTCAAGAACTGCGGCAGGCCATGGAGTTGATGCATGTGCCTCCTCGCGTCGTAGCCGGGCCATACAAGGCAATCCTCGAAGGATACCGCCGAGGCCTGACAACGATGCGAGAACACAACACTAGGGCCTTGCGCGTGTCCCGGGAACATCTAGACACTACGCGAAAGGTGAACCCCCGGCAGGCAAACGGTGGAACAGCCCTCAGGCGTTCCGAGAGTACGTCATCGCTCAGCGTCGCGTTGATGGCCACTTGAATACGGCCTTGCCATTCTTGCGCCTGACGACGGGGGGCTCTATTGAGTCCGGATCTACTGCCCCAATCCGGACGAGAAGTTCGTAGACACTGATCTCAAGACCCACTGCCCATGGCTCAAGTGCATCAACCCTTGGGCGTTGTTTCTGGTGGAAGACCCGTGAGATGTTGCCCTTGTCAGAGCCGCATCGTTCAGCGACCTCTTCGAGCGACGTCAACTCGAGCTCATCCATGCGTGATCGAAGCCAGGCCACGCTTTGCTCAGGTGTGGCATACATGTCGGGACTCCCAGTGGCGTGGTTACCCCCCGCACCAGCATTATGCCATTGATCTCGATCGCAGTCCGCGTCATGTACATCTGAGACTCGCCAAGGACGTCGATGTATCGGCTAGGCGGCCGTTCGTTGCCGATACATTGCCTGGTCGGCCAGGGAGATCAGTTGCTCGATGCTGAAGACCTGCGGCATGCCGGATGCCGTCCCGATGCTCACCGTGCCGCGCCACTTGCGCGGATCGATATTGGCAGAGCGGATCTTGGTGGCGATCCGATCCTGCAAGCCGGTGTTGGCGGGGGAGATCCCGATGCCAACGACGACGAACTCATCGCCGCCCCATCGGACCGCGATGTCACCCTCCCTGATCGACGTGTCGATTGCATGGGCGACGGCCCGGATCACCCCGTCGCCGAACGGGTGACCCCAGCGGTCATTCGCCGCCTTCAAGCCGTCGATGTCGATGAAGGTCGCCACAACGGGCTGCCCGAGGCGCATGGCCGTGCCGACCAGACCGGGGATGGAGGTGTCGAAGCCGCGCCTGGTGAGCAGGCCGGTCAACTCGTCAATGGTGGCCATCTCCTCGGCCCTCGCGCGGGCGGTGGCCAGTCTCATCAGGGTGTTGACGCGTAGCCGCAACAGCAGACCGCCGGTGAGGGCCGCCACGGCGGCACCCGTCCCCCAGGTCACCGGGTCAGCGATCCCGGTGGTGGCAAGAAGGATCACGAGGCCGACGAAGATGGCGATCTCGGCGACGATGAACGCCAGCCACGCGAGGATGATCGAGCCAAGTGCCGTCATGATGATGACGACGTAGGCAAGGGTCGGGGAGTCTGGGTGAGCGGGAAGGTCGTACAGCAGCCAACTGACGGCCGCGACCATCGCACCTGCATGGACCCATGGAGCCCAGGGCAAGGGCACCTTCCACCTGTGCAGGATGAGCGCTGCACTGATGAGGGTGATCGAAACCAGCAGGCTGATCGCATAATGGCCAACCGGACTGCCGCCTTCTACGAACTCGATGACGGGTGCGATCAGAATCACTACCCCGACGAGGGCGATTGCGAAGGGAGACTCACGTCGGGTGACATCCCAGCGCAGGGCCCGGGCGTGCTCATCGACTGTCGCGTAGGGGAGTCGGTGACCAACCGTCATTCCGACTCCCATCCCGTACGCGCGAGTCCATGATCGCTCTAGGGGTGGCGGGTGTCGACAGACCAGCGTGAGCCGGGCCTGACCGGTCAGGCTGGATTCGTTAGATCAGTCGCGCATCCGGCAGTAGCGCCGCTAGTTGCGGGTAGACCCCGGGGGCGCCCGCCACGATGGGGCCGTTGCCGGCCGGGCCATTTGCGCCGAGGAAGTCATTCACGCGCCCCCCGGCCTCCTGGACAATGCAAATGGCGGCGAGGCAATCCCACGAATTGATGTACGCCTCGACGTAGCCGATGCACTGGCCGGTGCCGACCCACACGATCATCAGCGCACCGGAGCCGATGGATCGAATGACACCCCCCTGGGAGGTCAGGCCCTCCATCATGGATGCGAGGTCCGCCGGGCGCACTCGGTGCGAGTAGCCCACGCTGGTGATGCCATCGGCGAGTGAGGTGGCGTCGGAGGCGTGGATGGGGGAGTCATTCCAGGTGGCCCCGGCGCCGATGCGGGCGGCATAGCGATCGCCGGTGACCGGGTTCGTCAGCAGGCCGAAGGCAATCCGGTCATCGACGACGAAGGCAATCGACACGCACCAGGTCGGCAGGTTCAGCAGGAAGTCCTGGGTGCCATCAATCGGATCGACCACCCATATCCCGCCATCGACCAGGGCGACGCCGGTCTCCTCGCCCACGAATCCGTCCTGCGGGAAGGCGTCGGCGACCGCCGAGCGGATCAGATCCTCGACGGCCTTGTCAGCCTCGCTGACAAGATCCTGGGGCCCCTTCTTGTGGACGGTGAGGTCGGACAGGCCCCGGTGATACTCCAGGGCAAGGGCAGCCGCCTCGGCGATGAGCAGCCGGGCCATGGCAAAGCGCTCATCGATCGCGGCGGCATCCATCAGGAGGTCGGGTTGTCGAGGGTGTACGTCCCGGAGACCAGCCCGGCCGGACCACCCTTGGTGAACACGACGGTGACCTGGGAGAAGATGTCGCTCTGCCCGGGGGCGGAGGCAAGGCCGCCGAGGGTGATCTTGACGCGGTACTTCTGGACGATCCCTGCCGCACAGGTCTTGGGAAGGCAGGTGTTCCAGGTCAGGGTTCCGGTGCCCTTGGCGGCATTCGCCGACCACGACTTCCACGTGATGCCGGTCAGGGCGACTCCACTGTCGGCGCAGGCGATGGTCATCTGCCGGGGCTTTGTGACGACCGACCCGTTGCAGTCGACGATGCCGGTCTCGCCCGGGGGTAGCGCCTGGGTGGCCGGGGCGGTGAGGACACTCGCAACCACGAGGGCCGGGAGGAGGACGAGGAACATGCGACTCTTCACGCTGGGCCTACCTT
>JAULZL010000123.1:0-1758 GCA_032117355.1 Candidatus Nanopelagicales bacterium | reverse complement strand
GCCAATCAGGGATCACCTTGGCGACTCGATCAACGCGGGCCAGAAGCCAGCGACCAAGGGCAATGGCGACGGGCTTGACGATCGCTTCCATCACGATCAGCGCCGCAAAGGTGTCGGCTGCGACGTGCAGGTCAGTCATGGATCCTCTGCCATTGAACGGCGCCTGCGATCTGCTCGCACGCCACGACATGGCAGCCATCGGTCAACCAGTCGTCGCAGAGCACGTTGAGCAGCCTGTCGCGCATCCAGGGCTCGGCCCAGTTGTCTAGGTCGAAGTCGCGCATCAGTGAATCGTTGATGTCGATCCCGATGCAGTAGCGGCTGATGGTCAGCTCTGGGGCCGGGTGCGCGACGGACACCAGCAGGTGGACGTAGGGGGTCATAGCTTGGCCTCCTGTTCCAGCCATGCCGCTACGACGTGAATCTCGTGCTCCCGCATCCAAGTCGCCACCTCATAGATCGCGGCCCGAGCATCGGGCTCCCAGATGTGGGCGGCCGAGTCGTTGTTTTCGTTGGCCAACCTCAGGGCCACCCGCTGCACCAGCCCATCAGCAGGTGGCGCATCCGGCATGGCTTGCTCGTTGTCCTCGTCCTGCTGCCGGTCGTTGGCGGCAGCCTCCAATGCCTCGACCCTGGCGTGGAGTTCCATGACGCAACGAGTGAGCGGGTGTCCGTCCATGGCCTCGGTGTCAGTCCTACTCCAGTCGAATCGGCTGGCCGTCCATTGCTCAGATGTTGCCATCACGCCACCTCCGTGAGATCGGTTGCTTGGCAGAAGTCGACTTGCCAGGTCGGATGCTCGGCCGCCCACTGCTGGGCGTGTTCCAGGCCGTGCTGCGAAACGACTCCCGTAAGGACACCGGGGCAGCGCTCCTGGATCATGGTGACGCCCCAGACGACCTCGTCACCGCAGATCGGCACGAAGGCATAGCAGTCGCCCTGATCGGCCAGGGTGACGTCGAGGGCCCACTCGTCAAAGGTGAGCTGGGATTCGATGCGACTCATTCCCCTTCCTCCCCCTGCTGCACCCGGTGCCAGTCGCCATAGGCGAGGTCGGGGGCGCTGGTCTCGTGAGGTTCGGACCAGGTGTCGGGCATGCGACTGGTGCGGGTGGAGGAGTGCCAGACGGCGATCTCCTCTCCATGCCAGAGGAGCTCCAGCTGATACTCGCTCCAGAACCCGTTGGGGAAAGTGCTGCGCATCCTGATGGTGTCACCGGGGCGGAGGCGCAGTTCGTTGATGCGATCGATGACGGTCATCAGGAGTCGACGCGGATTTCTTTGATGTCGAATTTACGGATCCAGTCCGAGAGGAGGTAGGTGTCCTCCGCTGCCTGCAGCCCGATGCAACCGGAGGTGCCGCTCTCGCCGTTGCGCTGTCCCCAGCTGGGGTCGTGGTGGATGCCGAGGTAGGAGCGGCCGGTGCGGAACAGGGGCTCGATCGGGATCCAGTACCCCTTGCCGAGTTCGCGCTCCGTGAAGGGCGGGCCGCTGATCTGGGAGCGGATGATCTCGTAGCGGCCGACTGGCAGGGGCGCCTTGGTGCCGGCCTTGTGGCGATCAAGTGACTGCCGATCGGCGCGGCCGATGAGGGCAGGGAGCGTGCCGGCGATCTGGCCGTCGACAACGAGCCGAACCTCCCAGAGCGGGTCGGCCGTGGTGCTGAGCTGCTGTGGCGTGCGGGCGACCACCAGAAGCGGCGGGTGCTGCAGCAGGGGCAGCGGAGGTGGCGCGGGCAGCCGCAGCGGGCCCATCGCCG
>JAULZL010000122.1:1332-4385 GCA_032117355.1 Candidatus Nanopelagicales bacterium | reverse complement strand
CATCAAGGACACCGTTCGCTTTGACTGGGCCCGAACGGCACCGCCTACCTTGTACTGGGCCGTGACATCCATACTGAAGGTCGTTGCAGCATTGCCGGTGAGGTCCGTCCCCGTGGGCGTCCCCGTGATGGCACAGGTGGCACTGATGGAGAGCCCGGACGGAAGCCCCGTAGCCGTACAGGCGTTGATAGCCGTTGCCGCGCCAGCGGCACCCGAGTTGTAGCTCGTTGTGACCGTCTGGCTCGTCATCGCCGTGCCCGCCGTAACCGCGGTCAGGGTTGCGCCCCCCGTGAACTCGATGTAGTTGACCGTGACCAGCGATGACGTGGCCTGATTCCCGTTGCTGGCGATGGTGGGGGCGGCAAAGCCGGTTGGCGTCGGGCCGAACGAGGACCCTCCTCCGCCGGCGCCTGCCTGCGTTCCGGCTGTGGTACCCGAGCCGCCACCACCGCCACCGCCGTACGCGCCACCACCGCCACCACCGCCACCGAGTTGGCCGTTCCCGCCTGCTCCTCCGACGCCGCTGGCGGATCCCGCGGAACCATCCGTGCTGCCCGGTCCACCGTTCTGGGTTCCGCCGATGCCTGCCGCGCTCGTGGTGGCCCCGCGGCCTCCGGTCGATCCCGCCACGGGGCCGTTGCTTCCGTTACCGCTGCTGACGCATCCCGCTGGCGCAAGTGCAGTGGAACTTCGCTTGCCCCCTCCGCCCGCACCCCCGGCAGCGACGATCACCTCCGTCGCGTCGGTACCACTTCCATTGAGGTTGACGGTCGTGGCACCTCCCCCGCCACCGCCGCCCGTCCCAGATCCACTCCCGCCGCCGTTACCACCGTCCCGGCCGTTCCCACCGGATCCTCCGGAACCTCCCGCGCCTGCAGTCGGTGCCCCACCAGAGCCGCCGATACCTACGGTCAATACGTCGCCGTGGCTCACGGCCAGGGTCGCCGCAACGCGGCACGCGGCGAAGAATGCCGCCGTCTCGGTGCCACCACCGAGACCGCCGATTGCGACCACCTCAAGGGCTTCGATGGTGTACGAGGTTGGACTCGGGACGGTCCAATTGCCCGAGGTGGTGATCGTCGCCGTGGTCGCTCTCGCCTCCGGGGCGCGCAGTGAGCCCACCACCAGGGCAGTACTGATGAGCCCCAGTGCGGCAACTCCGGTCACCACTGCCTGGCTCGTGGAAATCCGACGCCCCATCGTCCCCTCAACTTCTCTCACTATCCATGAGGTTTTCTCACGTCAGAGTGACATGACTTTATGGTCGTACGGAGAATGTTGCAAGTAAGCCTGACATGACTTTTCCGAGCCGGTCGGGTGGACCGCTCACCTGCCACCGAAATCCCTGGGGGACGACTAGGGTGCCCACAAGATGACACGGTCACCGACCACGGGAGCAGGCGGGGACTCGCGGGAGGCCCCGCCGGAAGAGGTCCGTCGCCGTCGCCGGGACATCGTCGCCTCGAATGACGAGGCAATCGTCGATGCCGTGGTAGGCGAGCTTGCCGAGGGAGGCTGGGGTCGCCTCACCGTGGCCGCCGTCGCGCGACGCTGCAACCTGACGCATCGAGCAGTTCAACCGCGCCACGGAACCAAGGGTGAGATGGCAGCAGCAGCCTGGGAGCGGCGCTGCGCCCCGGCGCTGCTCGACAGCCTTGACGGCATCCTCGCCGCGGCCACCGAGCCCGCGGCGAGGCTCACGGGGTCCCACGCGTCAACGTCAGTCAAGGATCTGCTCGACGCGTGGACGCCGGTCATTGCTGATGGAGTGCTAGCCCGAGCGACCAGCGAGGTACTGGTCGTCCGACAGTTCGACCCCTACCTGGCCGAGTCCGTGGACCGCACCCTTGGCGCCTGGCTGCGGACCCATTGCCTGCCACCACCGGGAGGCACCGTCGATGTCGCGCTCAGCAGGCGCGCCTACCTCGTCGCCGATGCCCTCGGCCTGCTTCTGACCACGCGGCTGCCGAGTGCTGCCGACGCAGATCTACGTCCACATGCTGAAGACCTTCACCATGCACTCGGAGTCGAGATCGCACTCACCGAACTACCAGCGGATCGCGCCGAGCACATGGACCGACTCGCCTTCACCGAGACTCCTGGCGCAACGACTGGCAATGCGGTTCATGACGCAATCCTGGACGCAACCCTTGCCCTCGTCGGTTCGGTTGGCTACGACGCCTCGACCACCACGCGGATCGCGCGGATGGCGAAGGTCAACGAGAGCGTCATTTTCGCGCACTATCGGACGAAGCTCGAACTCTTCATGGACGCCACCTTGCGCCAATGGCAAGCGGGCCTGACGTACAACGACGCCTTTGCCAGTCGCATCGCAACCGAGCACGGCGTCGGCATTGCTGAGGCAACACTGTTCCGCGAGGCACAGCGGCCCGGGCGCGAAGCAGTTCGCGCGATCAGCCTCGAGCAGTTGCGCCTCGGCTGGCATCAGGCACCTCTGGCTCAGCTTTTCGACTCAAACCTGCAGCAATACGTGGCCGCAACCAGGCAGCAGTCGCCCGCGGTTCCCGAGCAGGTAGCCCGAGCCCGCACGCTTGGCGAGTTCGCCGTGAGCCAGGGAGTCGTGCTTCTCGCGCAGGTCCTCCCCGGGTCATGGACCGTTCCGCTTGATGCGATGTGCGTAGCCATGTCAAGGGTGACGCGGGCCTGAGCGTGCGACTGGGCGCTGAATCCAGAACAATGATCACGTGCCCGATGCCGAAAGCCTCTATGACCTGACCTTCACCGACAACCACGGGGCCGATGTTTCGCTGGCCGACTATGCGGGCAAGCCCGTCCTCATCGTCAATACAGCGAGCAAGTGTGGCTTTACCCCGCAATATGAAGGGCTGCAGAAGATCTACGAGGAGCTCGCGCCCCAGGGCCTGGTCATCCTTGGCTTTCCCTGCGACCAATTCGCGCACCAGGAGCCAGGCAACGATGACCAGATCGAGGAGTTCTGCAAGGTCAACTACGGCGTGACCTTCCCGCTTTCAGCCAAGGTCGATGTGAACGGCAGGAACACGCATCCGGTCTTCGCCTTTCTCAAGAAGAAA
>JAULZL010000122.1:0-1322 GCA_032117355.1 Candidatus Nanopelagicales bacterium | reverse complement strand
AAGCCGGCGGCCTGCTTGGCTCGACGATCAAGTGGAATTTCACCAAGTTCCTCGTCTCACCGGATGGCACCACCGTCAAGCGCTACGCCCCAAAGACCACACCCGAGCAGATCGCCCCGGACATCAAGGGACTCCTGAACGGCTAGACCCTGCCACCGTCGATTGGTGGCAGGGACTCGCTCGTGATTAGCGGCGGCGTGAGGTGGCCGTCACGATTCCGAGGTCCGCGGCGGTGCCTTCCCACTTCACCGTCCGAGCATCGACCCGTGTGGCGCCAGCCTTGCTATTTCGGTAGAGCTTGCCGGGGAACTTGACGGTGACCGTGATCGTTGCAGACGACAGGTCCACCGCATCGGTTGAATCAGTAGCGGCAGGGATGCCCAGCAGCGACGGGTCGAATATCGAGGTGTCCATCGAGAAGGCGATTCGCGAACCGTTGACGCGCGCATAGGTGCTCGCGGCATCGTCGAAGGCGGACTTGGAGTATGTGGCCGTCACGTTGTAGTTACTCTCCGTTTCCGAGTAGACAGCACTCGAGAAGAGCTGGCCAGCACCCGGGGCCTTCGAGAGCCTTTGACCAATGATCGCTCGGAACCCGTCAAGGCTCGTCACGTTCGCAGTGGCGAGGGAATCCTTGGCCATGTCAACGCTGATCGTGCCGCTCACCCGGGCCGCGGAGTCGACGCTTAGGTCGGCGGTCGCGCATCCCGTGACGAGCACCATCAGGGCAGCACCTGCTGCAACCAGAGCGCTTCGAACCTTCCCACTCTTTTTCATCATGGCCTCTCAACCACGTAAAGGACGAAGCGGCGACTCAGTTGAATCTCAGTTGAGCCGCCCCTCTTGGGATGACGTCCGCAGGACGCAGCGCTCACTGGCATGACCCTTCGCTAGGTGATGACGCCAGTTCCTAGCGTCGAGCACACGCTCTCCTGCCCGCGACTCGAGGTCAATGTCGGCGATTGGCCCCCCTCATCAACGGCCAGAAAGTGGGGTACTGGTCACCCACCCAGCGGATGGACGACTGACATTGCCGAAAGCAGGCCCAGCGTCACGTTGCGCGCCCTTGAACACCAGACGGTTGACGTGCCACTTCGCCAACTTCTACACGCCCAGGATGAGATAACCCGTGACGAAGGCAATCGTGAGGGCCACGACGGGCGAAGCAGTGACACCGATCGCAGCCTTCTGCACGCTCGGTCAGTCGACTGCCGCTAGGCAAACCGTGGGGCCTTACATCTGCCGCAGGCCCCTAGCCTTCGGCGGGGGCCACCACCTGCATCCCCGGGCCGGGAAACACCAGTGACTCGTGGCCGTCATCG
>JAULZL010000121.1:0-4416 GCA_032117355.1 Candidatus Nanopelagicales bacterium | reverse complement strand
TGATCGAGCGGCGGAGTTTGCCGCGCGCATGAGCGGCCAGCCGTACCGGGCCGGAGGAATCCGCAGCACCGTGCGACTCACCCGCCTCGCCGGCGACGATGAACTACTCGGAACCATCGAGCGCCTCGAGAGCGAGTTCAACCGGGCAGGCATCACCACATTTGAGGCGAAGTCCGGCTACGGACTGACAGTCCACGACGAGGCGCGGGCCTTGCGCCTGGCCGCGAGGCTGACCGAGGAGACCACCTTCCTCGGAGCGCATGTCGTCCCGGAGGAGTTCGCCGCGGATCCGGACGGCTACGTTCGCCTCGTATGCGACGACATGACGGCAGCGGTCACGCCCTATGCCAAGTGGGTCGATGTCTTCTGCGACCGCGGGGCATTTGACGTCGATCAATCGCGTGCGGTCCTGCAGGCGGGGATTCGGGCAGGTTTGCAGCCCCGGATCCACGCAAACCAACTTGAGCGGGGCGGTGGAGTCGAACTCGCGGTCGAGTTGGACGCCGCATCGGCGGACCACTGCACGCATCTGTCCGACGGCGACGTCGAATTGCTGGCGGGCAGCCGAACGGTGGCCACCCTGCTACCCGGCGCTGAGTTCTCCACTCGGTCTGCGTACCCGGACGCGCGGCGCCTCCTCGACGCGGGGGCCACCGTTGCGCTGGCCACCGACTGCAATCCGGGGAGCAGTTACACCACCAGCATGTCCTTTTGCATCGCCGTCGCCGTGCGCGAGATGGGAATGACCCCTGACGAAGCCCTCTGGGCGGCGACTCTGGGGGGAGCCCGGGCACTTCGGCGACCGACCCTTGGTCACCTGGTGGTGGGTGCCCAGGCCGATGTAGTCGAGTTGGACGCACCAAGCCACATTCACCTGGCCTACCGGCCGGGGGTTGATCTCATTCGACGGGTCTGGAGCGAGGGGTCCCTCGTACACGCAAGGGAAAGGGAGCAGTGATGAGCGTCGTTGTCACCATCGAGCCGTTCGGCCTTTCACTGGCAGACGTGGTCTCCGTAGCTCGTGACGATGCGCAGGTGCACGTCAGCGCCGCCGCACTTGATGCGATGGCGCACACCCGCGAGCGCATTGATGCCCTCGCCGATGCCCCGGAGCCGGTCTACGGAATCTCGACAGGCTTTGGTGCCCTGGCCACGAGGCACATCGCCCATGATGATCGAACCCAGTTGCAGCGCTCACTCATCCGCTCACACGCTGCTGGCATGGGGCCCGCGGTTGAGCGCGAGGTTGTTCGTGCGCTGATGCTTCTTCGACTAAAGACCCTGGCGAGCGGCCGCACCGGTGTTCGACCCATCGTGGCGACGACCATGGCCGCGCTGCTCAACGCTGGAATCACGCCCATCGTCCGCGAGTTTGGTTCCCTTGGCTGCAGCGGCGATCTCGCACCCCTGTCCCACTGCGCCCTCGTGTTGATGGGAGAAGGCCAGGCGACGGGTCCGGACGGCAACGAAGTGCCCGTGCCCGACCTGCTGGCTGCCGCTGGAATTGAGCCGATCGAACTGCAAGAGAAGGAGGGCCTTGCCCTCATCAATGGGACGGATGGAATGCTCGGCATGCTGATCCTTGCGATCAGTGACCTCGAGCGGTTGTGCGATATCGCTGACCTGACAGCAGCCATGAGCGTCGAGGGCCTCCTCGGGACGGATCAGGTCTTCCGACCCGAACTTCATGAGCCACTAAGGCCGCATCCAGGACAGGCACAGAGTGCGGCGAATATGTACGAGCACCTCGCCGGCTCTGCGATTGTCGCCTCCCACCGGGAGAATGATGAGCGAGTGCAGGACGCCTACTCACTGCGCTGCGCACCACAGGTCAACGGGGCCGTCCGCGACACCATCGAGCATGCTCGCATTGTCGCCACACGTGAACTGGCAGCAACTATCGACAACCCGGTGGTGCTCGAAGACGGATCGGTGTCGAGCAACGGCAACTTCCATGGAGCCCCCGTTGGCTACGTCTTGGACTTTCTGGCGATTGCCGCGGCCGATCTGGGCTCCATTTCCGAGCGTCGAACGGATCGGATGCTGGACCGGCACCGCTCCCATGGACTTCCAGCCTTCCTTGCCCACGACCCAGGCGTCGACTCCGGCCTGATGATCGCCCAATACACCCAGGCCGCTCTGGTTTCCGAGAACAAGAGGCTCGCGGTTCCTGCGAGCGTGGACTCCATCCCGAGTTCAGCCATGCAGGAGGATCACGTATCCATGGGATGGCATGCCGCCCGCAAGCTTCGCTCCGTCGTCACGAATCTGCGGCGGATTCTCGCGATAGAGATGGTGACGGCGGCTCGCGCAATCGAGCTTCGAGCGCCACTGCAGCCGGCCCCTTCTACGGGTAACGCTATCCGCACGTTACGGGAGGTGGTTCCCGGCCCGGGCCCAGATCGCTTCCTGTCACCTGACCTCGACGCAGCGGAGAGCCTCCTTCAGCACCTCGCGCTGCGCGACTAGGCTCGCAGGAAAGCGTCCGCTTACCTCTGCGGCGCAGGACGTACTCGCACAGGAGAAGCCTTGGACACTCACATGCTCGTTCGCGCGGCGGTCGGACTAGCCATCACGTTGGTCCTACTGGCCTTCGCCGCCAAGCGCGGGTGGTTCCTTGTCTCATTGGCTCGATCCGGCAAGCAGGCTGTGGGGCGCACGGCTCAACTCCCGAAGCGGGTGCAGGCCGAGGCCGTGGAGGTACTCGGACAGCGCAAACTGCTGAAGTGGTCACTGCCTGGAGTGGCACACGTCTTCGCCTTCTGGGGCTTCCTCATTTTGGGGATCACCGTGATCACCGCCTTCGGTGAGTTGGTGATCGAGAACTTCCACGTGCCCATCGTTGGTACGTGGACAGCAGTGCGCTTCATGGAGGACCTGTTTGCGATCCTCGTCCTCGTCGGTATCGCGATCTTCGCCGCGATCCGCCTCACCAGCAATCCCGCGAAGCTCGGCCGGTCCTCCCGGTTCTTCGGCTCGCACACCCGGGGTGCCTGGCTCGTCCTCCTGATGATCCTGCTCGTGGTCGTAACCCTGCTCACCTACCGTGGCGCCAAGGTCAACAACATCGACGGCAACCCACTCCACGACGGGGATATGAATGGGGCCTTTGCCTCCGGCTTGGTCGGTGGGTGGCTAAACCCGCTAGGCGACAGCGCGAACCTTTGGATCGAAACGTCGTTCATCTGGCTGCACGTCACAGTCATCCTGGCGTTCCTGCTGATCGTGCTGCACTCCAAGCACCTGCATATCTTCTCGGCCGCGGTGAACGTCTTCTTTTCTCGTCGGCCAAATGCGCTTGGTCCGATGCTCCCCATCTACTACCAGGGTGAGCCGGTCAACTTCGAGGATCCGCCGGATGATGCCCTGTTCGGCAAGGGCCACATCGCCGAGTTCAGTTGGAAGAACTACGTCGACTTCATGGCCTGCACCGAGTGCGGCAGGTGTCAGTCCCAGTGCCCGGCATGGAACACCGGGAAGCCTCTGTCCCCCAAGTTGATGATCATGAACTTGCGCGAAGCGATGTTCAACCAGGCGCCCTACCTCCTTGCCTCGAGCGGCGAGCACCCCGGGCTTGGCGAGCTTCATGAGCAGGCCCTCGCCAGTGTGTCCGCTGAAGTCCGCGCTCAGGTCGAGCGACCCTTCATTGGACCCCGCAGTGGTTCAGAGCATGCCGCCGACGACGGGTACACCTTCGATGGCCACCGCACGATGTCCCTGGACCTTCCAATCATCGATGAGGAGGCCCTATGGGCATGCACCACCTGTGGCGCGTGCGTGAATCAGTGCCCCGTTGACATTGAGCATGTGGATCACTTCACGGATATGCGCCGTAACCAAGTGATGATTGCTACCGATTTTCCCTCCGAACTCAACGGTCTTTTCAAGAACATCGAGTCCAAGGGGAATCCGTGGGGCATGAATGCCTCAGGACGAAATGACTGGATCTCTGAGGTTGACTTTGACGTACGTGTCTTCGGGGCCGACGGTGAGGATGTCATTCCAGCCGATGTCGACTACCTCTTCTGGGTTGGCTGTGCCGGAGCCTTTGAGGATCGTGCCAAGCGCACCACCAAGGCGGTAGCAGAGTTGCTCAACACCGCGGGGGTCACGTTCATGGTTCTCGGTGAAGGCGAGACTTGCACCGGGGATCCCGCCCGTCGCGCCGGCAATGAGTTCCTCTTCCAAATGCAAGCAATGCAGAACGTGGAGGTTCTCAATGAGATCAAGGCAACCAAGATTGTGGTCACCTGCCCGCACTGCCTGAACTCACTCAAGCGCGAGTACCCGCAACTGGGGGGTACCTACGAGGTTGTGCACCACACTCAACTGCTCGACGAGCTAGTCAAGGCTGGTCGACTTGCCCCGGTGAAGAGCGCGACTGGCACCGTGACCTACCACGATCCTTGCTACCTG
>JAULZL010000120.1:0-2314 GCA_032117355.1 Candidatus Nanopelagicales bacterium | reverse complement strand
GGGGTTGTGTGTCCGCACCCTGCGGCCGCATGCTCAATGGAGGAAACATGGCAACGGTTCAAGCCGGACCAAGTGAGGATCAACTCGCGGCAAGCAGCATGGCCGCAATCGGCCGTAACTGGTGGGTACTTCTACTCGTCGGTCTCGCCAGCATCACCGTCGGGATCTTCTGCGTCACCCAGCCCGCCGACACCTTCCAGACGCTGTCGTGGCTATTCGCCATCTGGCTCATCATCACGGGCCTGTTCGAGATCGTGCGCGGATTCGCGTCCGGTATCTCGGGTGGAATGCGCGCGCTGCTGCTGATCACGGGTGCGCTGTCCCTGATTCTTGGCGCAGTGGCCTTCCGTTCGTGGTGGCAGGGTGACGACTTCCTCGCGGAGTACATCCTGGCGATCTTCATCGGCATCTCCTTCCTATTCCGCGGTTTCACCGTCCTGTTCATCGGTATCGATGGCAAGGGTCAGCCGGGCCGCGGCTGGAATATCTTCGCCGGCATCGTCATTGTCATCGGCGGCATGATCATCCTGGGCACGCCAGCCTCAGTGCTTGCACTCACCTGGATCGTGGGTATTTGGCTCATCGTCCTGGGCATCTTCGAGGTCATCACCTCCTTCATGGTCCGAAAGGCCGCTGCCTGATCACTGTTCGAACACGATGGCCCGCAGCCTTGGCTGCGGGCCATCGTGTTGCTTCGAGGCCGTTCGTCGGGCACTACATTGACTCGCATGGCGGCCGAGACCTCCCAGACCCTCGACCGGGGGCTGCGAGTACTGGAGGTGATCTCCGAAGCACCCGATGGCCTCACGGTCACCGAGATCGCCCAGGCCATCGGAATCGGCAGAACGGTGGTCTACCGGCTGGTCGTCACCCTGGAACAGCATGCCTTCCTGAGGCGCTCCGCCGACGGTCGCTGTCGACTGGGTTTGGCCGTCTTGACCATGGGCAGGCAGGTACAACCGATCGTCCGCGATATTGCCCTACCAGCGTTGCGCCTGCTCGCTGATGCGGTTGGCGCAACTGCGCACCTGACGATCGTCGACGGCAATGAGGCCTTGGCCGTGGTGGTCGTTGAGCCAACCCGATCGGATGTGCACGTGGCCTACCGGATGGGGGCACGGCACCCGTTGGAGGCGGGGGCCGCGGGCCGCGCGGTCCTGGCGGCTCGCACGGCGGCCGGACGTCCCCTTGATCCGCCTTGGGTGGTTGCCACGACAGGCGGCCCGCAGGGTGCCTACGGCATCGCTGTCCCGATCGTTGGGGTACCCGGGATCGAGGCAAGCGTCGGTGTGGTGTCGCTTCGTGAGTTGCAGGAGTCCGAGGTTGGCCCGCGCGTCGCCAGGGCAGCGGGTGAGATCGCTCGAGCCCTGCGCTGACCCAACTACCAGCAACCGTTGATCGTTGCCGCGAGTCCGTCCACGGCACGACGGGTCGCCAGCGCGGAGAAGCGCTGCGGTCGGTCGTTGACCAGGATCGAGAATGCCTTCTCCTGGCCGTCCGATCCGCTTGTGACGCCGGTTAGTCCGATTGTGTCGAAGAGGGTGCCGGTCTTTGCTCGGATGTCGCCTCGAGCGCATCTACTGGGTTTGGATGCGAAGCGTCCGTAGCGGTCGTCCAACGTCCCATCGACTCCGGCGATCGGCATGGCACCCCGTGCGTACATGCTGGCAAATCGATTCGGTTCCGACGTTCGGGTCAGGCGAATGATCTCGGCGAGTGACTGAGCGGTGATGCGATTCCGACGAGATAGCCCACTGCCATCCATCAAGGCCATGCCACCGGTGCTAATGCCCACATCTGCCAAGACACGTCCAGCCGCTTCTTTGCCGCCCGCCCAGGTGGCCGGCTCTCCTTTCGCGAGCGCGACGTGCCGATACAGGATCTCCGCCACGTTGTTCTCGGAATGATTGAGCATGTAGTTGACGGCCTGCCCAACCGTGTGTTCGGAGACTTCGGCGAGGACTGGGGCGTCGGAGGCGGCGACGATGTTTCGGCCGGCAGTCACCGTGAAGCCGCGGCGCTTCAATGCCTTGCGGAAGACCGCTGCCGCTCGCTGTTGGTTGGCCATCGAGTAGTCGCCCAATCGAGCGAGTGCTCGTACCGGCGCTGCAGCTGCCGGCTGGTACTTGCGCGGCCATCCGGGCGCACGGGTCGCCGCTGGGAATAGATGGCCATCTGTGTGCACGGTCAGCCGTCCTCTACCCGGCAATGAAGCTGCAGTCTTGCGGGCGAGCCGAATGAGGTCCCTTGTCGTCAACATGGGGTCGCCACCACCCTGCAGGATGATGTGCCTCGGCCTGGAACCTGCGAGCAC
>JAULZL010000119.1:0-1831 GCA_032117355.1 Candidatus Nanopelagicales bacterium | reverse complement strand
CCTCAACCCGCTATGGAAAATAGAAAGTTGGATCGGAATCCCTCCGCCACCGCCAAGAGGTCCCCGGCCGTCGGGGCTTGGGCCACCGCTCCATTGCACATCCGGACGAGGAAATCTCGATGCGAAGCCACGTGCTCACGGACAATATCGAGTGCGACCACACCGAGGACGGGGCACAGACTTGAACGATGACCAGTTCCAAAAACTCATGGATGGGACTGTGGATCTAACGGTGTTTCCGGCCTGACACGCTAAGCGATGCTCGGCGAGGAAGGTGCCGTGATGACGACACTGGATGGCGTGACAAAGAAGAAGCATGCCGAGTCCGCTGAGCAGCAGGCAGCGGTGGAGTTGGTGCGACTGGCCCAGGAACAGGGCCTGTCGCTGACCGGGCCCGAGGGGCTACTCAAGCAGCTGACCAAGACGGTCCTCGAGGCCGCGCTCACCGAGGAGATGACCGGGCACCTGGGTTATGAGAAGCATGACCCGGCCGGTGCGGGGACGGGCAATATCCGCAATGGCACCCGGGCCAAGACGGTGTTGACCGAGTCCACCGGCCATGTCGAGATTGACGTACCCCGGGACCGGGCGGGCACCTTCGAGCCCCAGATCGTCAAAAAGCGTCAGCGCCGGCTGTCCGGGGTCGATGAGGTCGTGCTCTCGCTGTATGCCAAAGGCTTGACGACCGGGGAGATTTCGGCGCACTTCGCCGAGATTTACGGCGCCTCGGTGTCCAAGGAGACGATCAGCAGGATCACCGACAAGGTGATCGAGGAGATGAACGACTGGGCGGTGCGGCCCCTCGATGAGACCTACGCCGCGGTCTTCATCGACGCGATCGTGGTGAAGGTACGCGACGGCCAGGTCGCCAACCGGCCGTTCTACGCCGCGATCGGAGTCACCCTGGCCGGGGAACGCGACATCCTCGGATTGTGGGCCGGCACCGGCGGTGAGGGCGCGAAGTTCTGGATGAGTGTGCTCACCGACCTGCGCAACCGCGGTATCAAGGACGTGTTCTTCGTGGTCTGCGACGGCCTCAAGGGAATCCCGGATGTGGTGAGCAACGTGTGGCCACAGGCCATCGTGCAAACCTGCATCATTCACCTGATCCGCAACACTTTTCGGCTGACCTCGCGTAAGTACTGGGATGAGATCCGCCGTGACGTGAAACCGATCTACACCGCGGTCAACGCTGCCGCTGCCCGCACGGCATTAGATGAGCTGACCGAGAAGTGGGGGCAGCGCTACCCAGCGGTGGTCAGACTATGGCGCAACGCGTGGAGCGAGTTCATCCCGTTCCTGGACTACGACGTGGAGATCAGAAAGGTGATCTGCTCGACGAACGCGATCGAGTCCCTCAACGCCCGTTACCGGCGGGCAATCAAGGCCCGCGGGCACTTTCCCTCCGAGCAGGCCGCGATGAAGTGTCTGTACCTGGTGACCCGTTCCCTGGACCCGACCGGTGTCGGCAGGGCACGATGGATGATGCGGTGGAAGCCAGCGCTCAACGCGTTCGCGATCACTTTCGGCGACCGATTCCCGGCAGCCGAAACCTACTGATGAAAAACGCCGGAAACACCGTTAGCGAGATAGTCCCTCATGGATTGCCTGGAGGGCATTGCCGCCAGATTGGAGTCCATCGAGGACAGGGTCAAGGATGTCGAGGACGCGACAAAGTCGGTCGAAAGCGAGGTCGATTCGTCCGGAGACGATGTAACTGGAGCCATCGAGGGCCGCCTTGACGTTCAAAGCGAAGCGCTGAAGGACGCTATTGATGCAGCGGTGGAGCGGATCACGGAGGCGGTCCGTGAATGTCGAGAAGCCTGTGAGG
>JAULZL010000118.1:0-5871 GCA_032117355.1 Candidatus Nanopelagicales bacterium | reverse complement strand
TTTGACCGCCCGGAGCACGGAACGAGAGACACCGTCGCTGCTCACCCCTGGACCCGCCAGGCTTGACACGTCACTCACCGTGACTCACCTACCCTCCAATCCAGGTAGCCCGACTCAGGTTGCCCGACTCAGGTTGCCCGATTCAGCTGCCGAAGAAGCTCGTAGGGCAATGACATACAACAGTACAGAATCAGTCTTTCAAGGCTAACGGACGATCACGACAAATTTCGTAGGTCGACGACCACGGCCTGACCTGTTCGAATGTCGAGCAGAAGGCGAGCACATCAGCATCGCCGTACCTCGAACCGACTACCTGCAGGCCCACAGGCAACCCCTCGGACAACCCGACGGGAATTGATGCTGCAGGGTGCCCGGTGAAGTTCGTGAAGTAGGTCATGCACCAGCCAATGGAAGGATCGACATCCACCCCCTCGATGCTGGTCGGCCCGAAGGTCTCACCCGCCTTTGCAGCGTTTAGCACCGGCATGGCTGCAAGCGTTGGCGTCAGGAGGACGTCGATCCGTTCGAACATCTGTGCATAGGCGTCCACGATCGAAGTCCGCATCGAGAAGTCCCTCAAGAGATCCGGGAGGGTCATTCTGCGGACTCGCTCCACCCATCGGACGTAGACCTCCGGCAACTGGCCCTCGTTCTCACGAATGAGGTCGACACCGCCTGCACGCATGGATTCGATCACGTCGATATTCGCAATCATGATCTGCCGGCACCAAAGGTCGCTCAACTCCTGCTGGCTGTAGGGCAAGCGAGGATCGATTTCCTCCACCCTGCCTCCGTTGGCTTCGACAGTCTCGACGGCTTCCTGAACCAACGAACGGATTCTCCTGTCAACCGGAAAGATGCCAAGGTCAGGGCTGAAGCCAATCCGAAGTCCCTTGAACGACGACGTCGAACCGGGAGCCAAGGGTGATGACTCTCGACTGAACGGGTCGCGGGAGTCACGACCGCTCAGGGTGTTCATCACCAAGACAGCATCCTGAACCGTTCGCGCGATTGGGCCTTCGTACAGGAAGGGCATCGTGTTGCCGAACGCATTTGGTCGCACCACGGATGGCACGCGCCCGAAAGATGGCTGGTAGCCGAATACGCCGCACCAGGCAGATGGGATGCGAATAGATCCACCACCATCGGTGCCTTCCGCGAAAGGAACGAACCCATCGGCTACAGCCGCAGCACTGCCACCGGAGGAGCCGCCTGAGTTGCGTGAGCTGTCGAATGGATTCCCAGTGGCACCGAAAGTCGGGTTGTCGCACGTTCCTCGGAATCCCATGACGGGGCTGTTTGTCTTGCCCAGGACGATCGCACCGGCCGCCTCAACTCGCTCCGTGAATGGGCAAGAAGCATCCACGATGCGGGACCGAAGTGATGGGATGCCGCCGAAGGTCGCCGGCCAACCGGGCTTGAAGTCGAACAGATCCTTTATGAGCGTCGGCACACCATGTAGGGGGCCAAGTTCATCACCATGCGCCACCTGCTGCTCGGCATGCCGGGCCCGCGCACGGGCCTCGTCGAATCCCTCATGCACGACTGCATTCAGCGATGTGTTTCGGGCAAGGATCCGTGTAATTGCTGCGTCAACGACCTCTACGGGAGATATCTCCCTGGCAGCTATCTGCTTGGCGAGCTCGACGGCGCTGACATAAGACAACTCAGACATGCGCGTGAGACTGTCATAGGTTGAGGCGACGCGGCTCAGTTTTGCGACGGAACTCCGATATCCAGGACCGGACGGTGCCAGTCATTGCCGTGCATGTGGCCATGCCCATCGATGAGCGGGGCGTCCGTCTGCGGCATCTCGCCGTAATGAGGGATGCACGAGTAGCTGACCTTGTAGCCGCTACCGACAGCCTTGCCTAAGGACGGGCGACCGAGCGAAGGATCTTCGGGGGCTCACCGTCGTTGATTTTCATGGACCGGATCACTCCGCGTTTCTGGCCGCCGCGTCATCCGACAACCAAGTTCCCTCGCTTGAGCGAGGACGGGATGCGACTAAGCGCTCGCGTCGCCGGTACCTTGACTCGCGCGCTCAACGCCACTTGTTGAAGCCTGCGCCGCAGTGACGTCCCCGGGTTGCTCCTGGCGCGGAGCGCTACTCCCAATCCCGTCGACACGGGCACCGGGCCGGGCACAGCAGCGGCAAGAACCAGCACGGTGCCCGAACTGCGGCTGTCGGACCTAGGCCCCGCGGCGCGGGTCCGCTTGATCAATCTCGTGCCAGACTTGGACACTTCGGAGGAAAGGCCATTGATATGCCAAGCAAGAAGCGGATTCCGAACGCCGAAGTCATTCCGCCGGACTTCGAGCCCGTGCCAGATTTCGAGTGGAATGACGATGACCTTGCCTACTACCGACACGAGGTCCGCAGGTGGAGAGCCTTTCGTCGTGGCGACTACGGAGTGGTCTTCTTGCCCTCCGACTCGAGCGCGTCGTGGATTTACCACGAGATTGGTCGCATGCGCGACGTTGATGAGCGTGGAGTCGCAGCCCGAGGCGCCGATGGGGGTACCGAAAGAGTCGACGGTTCCCCGACCCTGCTGGTCTTCAGATGGGGCGAACGCTATGTCGATTTCTTCGGTGCCGTGCAACGCTGGGATCACGTCTACGTCTTGATCGGCCAGGATGAACCCCTTCGGGATCAGAGCATGATTCCGAACCCCACTGACCTGCAGAACCTGGACACAGGCGACTGGACGCCGATCAGTCCGATCAACTCCGGATCCTTCGGACAGGTCTGGAAGGCGGAGAACTCTTCGGGCAAGCGTGCTGCTCTCAAGCTTCTCAAGATCGAGCACATGGATCGTGAGCAACTCGGGACATTCCGGCGGCACTTCCAGCGAGAGTTGGATCTGCTGCTCCGGCTCGACAGCCCGTATACGGCACGAGCCCTCGACGGTGATCCCTTCGCTGCTCAACCCTGGATTGTCACCGAGTTCATCGCCGGCGAAGATCTTGAATCAGAGATAACTCACGAGGGCCCACTGGCAGGGCTGAACTGGTGGTCGCTTGCCTCGGACCTGCTGGCCGGGCTCGCAGTTGCCCATGAACTCGGCATCGTCCATCAGGACGTTCGGCCACCGAATGTCATGCGTGGCACGAGGGGGGCCATCCTGGTGGACTTTGGAATTGCCACGCAGATCGATCGCACCCAGGAGTTCGCCAAGAGTTACATCCGACCTCGCATGTACTCCTCCCCTGAGCAAGTCCAAGGCGGCCGTCTGACACCGGCAAGCGACATCTTCCAGGCGGGCTTGACGCTCTTCTTTGCGGCCACCGCCAGAAGCGCATTCCCGGGCAAGAGCATCGAAGACGTGGAGCAGTCATTAGTCAGTAGGAAACCTGCCATGGACGGTCTTGCAAGAACTCAGGCAGCCTTCCTGCTGGGACTTCTTGAGAAGCGCCCTGACAACAGGCCGACGACGAAGGACGCGCAAGCTTCCGTCCGCCGAGAGTTCCGAGAACTCCTCGCGGAGAACTAGGCAGCAAACATTGAATCTGCCTCTAGGAGTCCCAGACGACTCCCGGCCAGGCACGGGGCAAGCCTTGCGGTCCCGGCACTGCCAAGGATCAGAAAGTGAAGCCCATCGGTCGGTGCAACGCTGGGCGAGCGCAGTCACGTGAGAAGGAGCGCCCTGCGGTAAGTGCCGAGCGCAAAGGCAACGACCACCACGTCCGTCTCATAACGCGCACCGGCCGATGCATAGGGCCGCGTCCAGAGCCTGCCCTCACCCAGGAACTGCGCACAAGCAGTTGCGCCAACTGCTTGAAGCTTCTCGAATACGGCCGGATCAACAACCACGGCGACCGCGCCGGGTCGTCAGCGTCATAGCGAACTGCACCGCGTCGAACCCCCGTAGAACGCCCCCCGCCACGCACCGCCTCGATCGGTTTCGGCTCCTTGGAGAACCTTCGTGCCGTCGAACTAGTCGGCCAATGCGCAGATCTCGTCGATGACGACCTGTGCGTCCTCCTGGATCAACAGGTGGCCCATACCTGGAACTCGGATCAACGTCGATCCCACTATCCCCTTGTTGAGGTCGTCGGCGTGGAAGGTGGGCGTGGTCTTGTCCTTGTCGCCCACGAGGATCGTGCAAGGCAGATCGATCTCGCCGAGACGGTCGTAGCGGTTCTCCCGCACCATAGCTTTGAGCACCGGGACGGTGGGGCCGAGGTTCTGCGCGCCGAAGCCCGCACGGAACGCCAGGATTATGTCGGGGTTCTTGTCGTCGCCCATCAGCGATTTTGCGAATGCAGTGCCCAACGTGTTGTTGCCCACGATCTTGGAGATGATGCCCGTCTGGATCAGGGGGATCTGCAACTTGTTCTGTGGGTTACTGCGATTGACGTCCCCCGCAAAAGTGGAGATCAGCACCACGCCCTTGAGTCGAGCACGCACCACGTCTGGGTAATCGACCAGGAACCGAATGCCCAAGAATCCGCCCATGGAGTGGCCCACGAGCACGGCATCGTGAACGTCGTAATGCTCGATGACGGCCACGTAGTCGCTGGCCATCTGCTCGGAATCCAGCCCGTTGCTGCCGATGGTCGTCTTTCCATGCCCACGCTGGTCGAAAGCGATGACGCGGTGGCCGCGTTCGACCAGTCCGGCGGCCACGATGTTCCATCCGTGCATGTCGAATGCGTAGCCATGCGCGAGGACGACAGGCGACCCAGAGCCGAGGGACACCGTGTTGATACTGGTGCCGTCAGCGGTAGTGACGGTTTCGAATGTCCCCGGAATCGGTTCAGCGTAAACATTGACCACGACGTGAGGATAGGAGTCAATTGCGCTTGGCGTGGTCCAAATGACGGTTTCACTCATCAAGATCGCGCCGCCAACATCGTGACCAGAGTGACTTCGAAACAACCGTGGCCTCCTTGGCGGCGGGTTGCACCAGGACCAGTCTCTGAAGCGACGATCCCCGCCGACAACTCGGTCTGCCTCATGGATGTTGTGTCAGGGCAGGCTGTGTTCCTCATCGAGGGCCGCACCGATTCGCGCAGCGTCAGGTCATTGGCGACTCGTTGTCAGGGCCCTCGATCAGCAGTCGGGACTGCTCCGACCTCCCTAATCGACTTGCCCGCCGCGAAGCGACCGACTCACTCACTCAGCGTCGGGATCATGGTCGGGGCGAGACCCAAGACAGCCTTGTCACGTTCGGCAATTGCCCGGTCAAGTCGCGCTACGACGTCCCGTTCAATCTTGCTGCTCGGGTAGCGCGTCCTGCCGCTCTCGTCGAAAGACGTCGCCCACCTACCATGTTCAAGTCCTTTGGGGTGGTGTGCGACGGTTGATCCTTCGTCGATGTGGATCAGGCGGTTAGCGCCTGCAGGGTGATGTCCTCGGCATCCTCCGTTTCGTTGGTGGTGACGGCTTGTGATCTGGCGAGGACGTCCAGGACGAGATAGCGGCGGCCTTCGGCCCATTCGTCGTGTTGTTCGGCCAGGACCGCGCCAACCAGGCCAATGATCGAGGCCCGGTCGGGGAAAATTCCGACGACGTCGGCCGACGCGCGCTTCCAGGCAACATCACCCCACCACCAGACCCGTACCCATCGGTGGATCCGGGTTAAGCCAACGGTCGGTAGGCGTCGCGCCGGTGGTCGATTCGCAGAACGACGACCTCGCGGCGAGCCTCGTGGATTCGGTAGAGCACCCGATAGGTCCCGCGGCGTGCGGACCAGATCCCGTCCAGGTCATCGCGAAGCGGCTGGCCCACCCGCTGCGGGTTGTCCAGAAGTGTCGAGGCAGTCCTGGCCGGCCAGTCGCATGGATCGGTCGCCCGGCAGTACGGGATCTCAACCGTCTGGGTCGGCAAGCTGGTAGCCCGATGGCGGGCCGGAGGCTGGGACGCGG
>JAULZL010000117.1:0-27228 GCA_032117355.1 Candidatus Nanopelagicales bacterium | reverse complement strand
GCAGCCTTTCCGCTCCGAAGCGGGTAGTCGTAGCGTGCCGCCGGATTTGGCAGCAGGGTCGTATCCCGTGCCCAGGCGAAGTCGGTTGCTGGAATGGTCAGGTACGAGCACGACTGCCCGTCTGTCCTGCGGGTGATATCCGGGTAGAGGGTGGGCAGTACGACGGAGTCTTTCGCCATCGGTAGGGCTCGAAAACTCCGCTTCCCGGCAAGCTGGCAGGTGGAGCCCCCAAGGCACGCGGCGATTCGGGCGAAGTCGCCGGGCAACTTGGCGGTCTGTGCCTGCACCCCCTGCTGCAGGGTGGGATACCGGGCCAGAGCACCATTCGGCGCGGGACGGACTGCGCACTCGGGGGTGGTTGCGCATGCCGTGAGGATGCTTGTGAAGCCGACGTCGTTACCGCCGATAGACAGGCTGAGCAGGTCGATTGATTCGTTGCCGATTAGCTTTCGCACCTGCTCGATCTGGCTCAAAGGCTGGCCAGCACCGGGTTGTGGGCCGAGAATTCCGCCGTCCACGGTGGCGCCACTGCAGGCCACGTACACCAGGGTCACCGAAGTGGTGGAAGATGCCTGCTCAAGCGCGAGGGCCGCCTGGGCTGGTCCGCCACGGGTACTCCTGTTGCAGGGGTCGTCATCCCAGTAGGGATCAAAGGAGATGAACGGGCCGCCGTCACGGAGCCAAGCATCGACATTGCGCGGATTGCCCTCGCCGGATGCATAGGAGTCACCCATCGCAACCATCAGAATGTTGCGGACGGACGCGGAGATGGTGCGTGAGTCTTGTGAGGTGCCACCCTCGACCGTGAGCGCGAAGGAGTACTCGCCCTCGCGGAGGGTCAGCCGGGTCTTGCAGGACTTCTTCTTCAGCGGCCGGCTATCGGTAGTCATCGGCAGGCTCGACGGCGCCTTCGGGGTCACCGTCCACTGGTAGGACGCACCTGTTGACTTACAGGCATTCAGGATCACCTGGTAGCCAGCCGGATCGAGGTACCACGAAAGGGCGCCGCCGATGAGGCGTTCATTCGGTTGGGCGACCCCATTGCCGGCGCCGGTGAAGGTACGAGATGGCGCCATGCTGAGGGCGCCGGACACCGGGACGCCCCCATCGCCGTCGATGAATCCGTCACCGTTGGCGTCCTTGCTCATGGGCACCATCGACCAGGATGCCTTGGCTGTCGCGATGGGCGCAGCCTGAGCCAGGGGGGTGGTAGTCGCCAGGGGAGACACGAGGCAGGCAGCGATCAGGATGTACCAAGAACGACGCACCCTGCCACGGTACGGCACTTTTCAGGGCTCCCCGGACATCTTGAATCTGTTGTCGTGGGCCTACGCCTCACCTGCCTTCGAAGGGAGTGCGCCCGTGTGTTAATGGTCGTGAAGGGTGATGGGGCTGTGGATTCCCCCCTACGATGGCGTGATGGCGAAGGCGGGCACAATCTCTCCGAGTGCCGAGTCCAGGCAGGCGACCGCAGCGAATGACTGAAGCAACAATCGCCAGGAACAAGCCCCATCGTGACTCCGCGACGCGTCTCATCTATGTGCAATTGGCCCTGATCTCGCTTTTCATCAATGGCTTTGGTGCCACCCAGGCACTGCTTCGCGATGAGCAGGGGACGACTCGAACTGCCGCAAGCCTGCATGCGATCGCCTTCGCCGTTGCGGGAACCGTGAGCGCAATTCTGGTCCCTTGGGCCGTCGGACGTTACGGTCGATCGCGAGTCATTCGGTTCGCGATCATCCTGTTCTGCATCGGCGTCCTGATCTACACCCTTCCCGCTGGCCTGCCCGTCACCGTGAGCGGGATCGTGATCGCGGCGGCCGCGGGATCGGCCCTGATGATTGGCTTCAGTGCCTTCTTGCTGGACTATCAGCGGGCAGCCGGCCCGGCAACGCTCACTGAGGCCAACGCGTTTGCTGCGATGTCTGGCTTTCTCGCGCCCCTGGCCATCGGGCTTGGCGCTGCAACATTCCTCGGCTGGCGTGCTGGCCTGTGGGTCACCGTGGTGGCGCTGGCGGTCTCGGAGCTTGTGCGATCTCGAATGAAGGATGTCTTCGGTGCGGCTCGACTGGCAAATGATGCGCGGGAGCCTATCCGCGGTCTACCCCGTGCGATGTGGTGGTCCCTGCTACTCCTCGGCATCCTGGTCTGCGTGGAGTTGACCCTCATGCAGTGGACTGCCGACCTGCTACGCGATCGAGCGGGCTTCGGGCCAGCGGCCGCCGCTGCCGCTGTGGCCTCGGTTCTCGGCGGCATTGTGCTAGGGCGCATCCTTGGTGGACGACTGGTCGAGCGAATCGCCATCGACCGTTTGCTGCAAGGTTCCATCGTCATCGCCCTGCTCGCCTTCGCCGTTGCCTGGTCGGCTACGTCGTCGGCGATGATTGTGATTGGCCTGTTCTTGACCGGTGTGGGAATCTCGCTCAATTGGCCACTCGGGGTGTCCCGTAGTGTGATCGCGTCGGGTGGCTTGACCGATCGGGCAACCGGACTATGCGTGGTTTTCGCCGGACTTGCGGGAGGCATCGGCCCCTTCACGCTTGGGGCGCTGTCAGATCAGGTTGGGGTGCATTATGCATTCTTGATCGTGCCGGTGCTGCTCATTGGGGCATTCGTGTTGCTGCAAGCGGTGCCGGTTCGCCCGGCCGCTGACACCTTCGCCGCCCGTTAAGGGCGAGGCCGGTGGCCATTGCGGCCGGGCTATCGGATTAACTCTGCTGACCCATCGACCACAGCGCCCACAGGGTGGTTCGCACCGAGCGTGGCTGCTCGAGGACACTCACGATCGCGTGCGCGACGTCGTCTGCGGTCATCCAGTCGGCCATGCGCGGATCGTTGTCGACGCGACCGGTCCCGATGGCGAACTCCGTTCCGACCCCGGCGGGGCAGACGGCAGTGACCCGAATGCCCTTCTCGCGCAGTTCGCGGTCGAGTGCACCAGCCAGCCCCACCTGGGCGAACTTCGTGCCGGCGTAGACAGCCTCGTCACCACCGCCGCGAAGGCCGGCAACTGAGGAGACGATGACGATGTCCCCACCGGCCATCGTGCGGAGCATGACTGGAACCGCTGCGCGGACGGCCCAGACTGTGCCGTCGTAGTTGGTGTGCATCATTCGCTGGATCTCAGCGTCAGAGTGGTCGAGAATCGAGCCATACATGCCGATCCCGGCATTGGGGACGATCGAGTCGAGCTTGCCGAAGCGCTCAACCGTCGCGGCGATGAATCGATTGTTGTCTTCAGGCGACTGAACATCCATGACGAACCCCAAGGCATTGTCGGCACCTATCCGACTCACCAGCTCGTCCAGGCGCTCCTCGCGACGGCCACCGAGCGCGACCTTGGCACCCCGTTCAGCCAGCAATACGGCTGCGGCGGCTCCGATGCCGGCTGTGGCGCCGGTGATCGCAATGACAGTTCCCTCGAGGCTTCGCGTTTGGTATGGCATGCCCTGAATGTACCGGTCAACTGCTTTACTGCGCGTATGACAGCGATGCCCAGACCATCTATTCGCGTCCTGCTTTTCGGATACGGCCTCGCCGGACGCGTCTTCCACGCCCCATTAATCACGTCCGTGGACGAGCTGTCCCTCGATGCCATTGTCACGAGCGATGCCGAGCGGGTGGCCCAGGCGCGTGCTGCGGTGCCGGAGGCAACGATCATTGCCACAAGCGATGAGGCACTTGAGCGGGCAGCGGACTTCGACCTCGCGATCATCGCGGGGGCCAATGTGACGCACCTGCCACTGTCCTTGGCCTGCCTCGAGCGCGGCCTGCACGTGGTGATCGACAAGCCGGTGGCCCCGGATGCCGAGTCTGCCCGCCGGATCGCTGACGCCGCAACGGCCGCCGGCCGGCAGGTATTCCCGTTCCAGAACCGACGGTGGGACTCCGACTACCTGACCTTGCGGGCCGCCCTCGCCAGTGAGCCGATCGGTGATGTCCATCGCTTCGAGTCACGAATCGAGCGGATGCGCCCCGCCCTCAAGGGCGGGTGGCGAGAGTCGACTGCGCCGGATGCGATGGGCGGGGTCCTGCTCGATTTCGGTGCCCACCTGGTCGATCAGTCGATCGAACTCCTCGGGCCAGTCCAGGCGGTGCATGCGGAGGCTCGTGCTACCCGCTTTGCCGGAACATCTGATGATGATGCTCAGTTCACCCTGCGGCATGTGAGCGGGGCAGTGAGCTACCTCGTCGCCAGCCAAGCGGCCGCCTTTGGCGGGCCGCGGTTCACTGCCCTCGGCACCTCAGGGGGTGTCCGGATCCACGGGAGCGATACCCAGGAGGATGCTCTGAAGTCCGGCCGACGACCCGTAGATGGAGAGTGGGGCGTCGAGTCGGCCGACTTCTTTGCGGAAGTCCGCGTTATGGATACCGCCGGCGTGTTGGTGGACACTCGGCTGCCCATGTGTGCGGGGCATTGGGACGCGTACTACCCGGCGGTCGCCTCCGCAATCCTGGACCAGACTCCAGCGCCCGTGCCCTTCGCTGACGCCGTCGCGAATACGAGGGTGCTCGATGCAGCGGCACAGTCCTCACAGACCGGTGAGCAGGTGGTTCTTGACCCGCCGGCTGAGCACGTCGGCTGAGCGCGCCAACCGAACTGAGTACCCGCGCACCCCAGTAGATGGCATAGCTAGGAGGCGATCCGGGCTCCCACGTCCATGAGAGTCCCGAGGGGATCCCGGAGTAGGGGGTCCATGGCAGATTCCGCGGCGCCAAGAATTATTGAGTCATCGCCGAGGCCCGGCAGACTGATCCTGGCCTGACCGCGGGAGGCAGACAGCGCGGTGCGTGGTCCGTCATCGGTTGCGAGGTAATTGTGCAGGTCGCGTAGATGACCGCCGAGGACGATCACCTCGGGGTTGAAGATGTTGACCAGGTTACCCAGCCCGATGTCGACCCAGTGGGCCACCGCACGCATTGCCTGCACGGAGTCTGAGTTGTGGGCGGCCGCTGAAGCGATCACCTCACCGAGGTCGCCCACCTCGACATCTAGTCCTGCAGCTCGCAGCAGCGCATCTCGACCGATCTCGGTTTCCCAACAGCCTCGGGCCCCGCAGTGGCATCGTGCGCCCTGGGGGTTCACCACCATGTGCCCGACCTCGCCGCTGAGACCGCCGGCATCGACCATCCCTGAGCCGGCCAGGACTATCCCGGCTCCCACTCCGACATCCCCGATGACGAAGAGAACGCTGCGCCGCCCGCGACCGACCCCGCGCACAACCTCTGCGAGGGCGCCGTGGTCGGCATCATTGCCGACGGTCATCGGGGGGGTGTCTGTGAAGGCCTCCGTCATTGCCGCGTCGATGACGGACTTGATGGGGGTATCGAACCAGGCGAGGTTGGGCGCGATCCGGACAATTCCGGTTGCGGGGTCGATAGCGCCGGGAATGCTGATCCCGGTCCCAACCCAGGTGGCCCCAAGGGGCGCAGCGTCGAGGAGTTCCCGTGCGAGGTCCGCGACCAGACGAGCGGCGGTGGCCGGCTGGAAGGACCTGCGGTGGTGGGCGATCTCCCGTCGCTGGAAGACCGTCCCCCCGAGCCCGACAAGGGCGGCGACCGTCCGCTCGACCCGAAGCTCGAATGCCAGCACAACGGCAGACGCGGCAATGGGTTCGACCATCAGGGACGGCCGACCGATGCCGCTCGCCTGCCCGGCAACCTCGACCACGAGGCCGGCTTCCGCCAACTCGCTGACGAGGACGCCGACGGTGCTTCTGTTCAACCCGGTAAGGCCGACGAGATCAGAACGGCTAGTCGCCCCATGCGAGTGCAGATGGCGAATCAGTCGGGCGAGGTTGTGCCGTCGAATTTCGTCCTGCGTTGCCGCACGAGTGTGGGTAACGGTCATCCGCTATTTACCGGTGGACATGGATCGCTTCCTGGAGAGGGCATCGGCGCTAGCGGCCAGCATCAGCACGGCCCCGGTGATCATCAGTTTGACGCCCGCTGGATAACCGAGGAGGCCCATGCCGTTGTCGATGACGGCCACGACGGCTCCACCAATCAGCGCGTCGTGAATCCGGCCGCGACCACCGAAGAGGCTGGTTCCACCGATGACGGCTGCGGCCACGGCACTGAGCACCACGAAGCGCCCGGCATTGGGATCAACTGAAGCGGCGCGGCTCGCATAGACGATGCCGGCGAAGGCGGCGGTAGTCGAGCAGATGGAGAAGCAAGCGATCCGGATCCTGCTGATGGAGATGCCAGCTCGTCGAGCCGCCTCGACATTGCCGCCCACTGCGTAGACATGGCGACCGAAGGAGGTGCGGGTAAGGACGAAGCCGAACACCACCGTGAGCAGGGCGATGATCGGGACGATGATCGGCACGCCACTCAGCGGGTTCTTCGCCGGGTTAACGCTGCGCTCGAGGTTCAGCACCCACACGATGACGAAGCCGATGATCGCAATAGCCCCTGTCTTGACCAGGATCACGGACATCGAGGTCGCCGAAAAGCCGCGAGAGATCCGCTGGCGACGGCCGCTGACGGAAGCCAGCAGATAGCCACCGACCACGATGGCGTAGAAGACCCAGCCCAGTGCGGGCGGCAGGTTGCTGTTCTGGATCGCGAGCACCACCGGAGAGGTGATGCGGATGTTCCCGCCCTCTCCGATGATCACCAGCACCAGGCCCTGGAAGGCCAGGAAGAGGGCCAGGGTCACCACGAAGGAGGGAATGCCTATTCGTGCGACCAGGAAGCCGATAAAGAGGCCGATGAGGACGCCGGACAGCATGGCGGCACCGATGGCAATGGGCCAGGCAACCCCGTTCTTCTCCATGAGAACCGCCAGGATCGCGGCTGAGACTCCCGAGGTGACTCCGGCGGAGAGATCGATCTCGCCCAGAAGCAGGACGAAGATCAGCCCCATGGCCAGGATGATGACGAGGGCGGCCTGCGAGAAGAAGTTAGCGAAGTTGAGCGGCGTGAAGAAGGTCGGCCGCAGCAGTGAGAACAGCACGACCAGGATGATCAGCCCCAGGATGGCCGGCAGCGAGCCCATGTCGCCACCACGCACCTTGCCGAGGTAACTGCGCCAAGACTCCCCAAGGGAACTATCCCGGGCTTGCATGTACTGCGGGGTGCTATCAGTCTGGATATCGGTGGGCGTAGCCATCACTGCTCCTCAACGATCGGGCTGGCCATGGCGGTCTTGCCGCCGGTGATGTACTCGACGACCTCGCCCGGAGTGGTGTCTTGAGTCTGCAGTCGAGCGGTCATGGTGCCGAGATACAGGACGTAGATGATGTCGGCGACGGCGAATACGTCCTGAAGATTGTGCGAGATGATCACGACAGCGAGGCCGTTGTCGCGAAGTCTCTTCACCAGGTTCAAGACCTGCTCGGTCTGGGCAACCCCCAGTGCCGCCGTCGGCTCATCAAGGATCACCACCTTGTTGTTCCACAGCACCGCGCGGGCGATCGCAACCGTCTGGCGTTGGCCACCGGACAGGCTCGATACCTTCTGGCGCAGTGACTTCACGGTACGCACCGAGAGGCTCTTCAGGGTCTCGCCGGCGCGGGACTCCATGTCGGCCTCGTCAAGGGCCGGCCCATGCTTGAGCTCGCGACCGAGGAACATGTTCTGAACGATGTCGAGGTTGTCACAGAGGGCGAGGTCCTGGTACACGACCTCGATGCCGAGGTCGGATGCCTCGCGGGGGCTGTCGATATCCACCGGCTTGCCCTCGAAGGTGATGACGCCGGAGTCGAAGGGTTGAATTCCAGCGAGGCCCTTGATCAAGGTGGACTTGCCAGCACCGTTGTCACCTACCAGGGCGGTCACCGTCCCGGGAAGCACCGCGAAATCCACCCCCCGCAGGACGTCGACGGGGCCGAAACTCTTATTCACACCCGTCACTGCGAGGATCGGAGCCTCGGTTGCCGGTGCTGCCGTCATGGTGTCACTCCTTCAGCCCTCATCGGGCTCATCGCCGACCGCAGTTGCAGTCGTCAATCTAGGGATCTTCAGCGCTGAGTGGGCCGTTTTGGCCCTATATGTGCTGTGGGACCCGCGGAAATCCGCGGGCCCCACAGCGATGGTCGATCCTTACTTGATGCCGAGCTCGTCGCAAGCAGCCTTGACGTCATCGACGCAGAGCTCTGCGGCGGTGAAGCCGGCGGTGCCAGCGTCGAGAACTGCCTGCACGCCATCGGCGTACACGGCGACCGGCTCGGAGTAGATCGCCGGGACGGCCACGCCGCCGACGTCAACCGTTGCCGGCGCGGTCGGGGCCTCGCCGTTCAGCAGTGCGATGGCAACCTCGGAAGCCGTGCCGGCCTCGAGGGCGGTGTTCTTGAACACCGACATGCACTGCTTGCCGAGCAGAACGTTCTGCAGGCCGCTCAGAGTCGCGTCCTGGCCGGTGACCGGGATGGTCACGCCGTTCTTGTCGTTGACGGCGATCGCTGCGCCACCGAGGCCGTCATTGGCCGCGAGAACGCCGTCGATCTTGCCACCGAGATCGGTGAACATCTGCTCGTAGATGACGCCACCCTGCTGGTTGTCCCAGTCCGGAACGGACTCGTCCTTGACGGGCTTGACGCCAGCAGCCTCGAGTGCGGCCTGGTAGCCGGACTTGAACATGGCGGCGTTGCCGTCAGTCGGGGAGCCATTGAGGAACACGACCTGGGCTGCGGCAAGGTCAACACCGTTGTCGCCGAGGCACTTGACCAGGCCCTCGCCCTGGAGCTGGCCGACCTTGACGTTGTCGAAGGACACGTAGTAGTCAGCGGGAGCGAACGGACGGTCGTATGCGATGACCGGGATGCCCTGAGCCTTGGCCTTCTCGGCAACGGTCGCGCCGGAGCCGTTCAGGTCAACGAGGATCATGACGCCACAACCGCCAGCGAGCATCTGATCGCCGATGGTGAGGTACTGGTTGGTGTCACCCTGGGCGTTCTGGATGTCAGCTTCGAAGCCAGCGGCCTCAAGTGCGGACTGGATTGCCGGGCGATCCTGGTTCTCCCAGCGATCGGAGGACTGGCTGTCCGGCAGGATGACGCAGCCCTTGCCGGCCGCAGCCGCCGGGGCCGATGCAGCCGCGGAAGCAGCCGGAGCGGAGGCCGCTGCCGATGACTCCGTGGACGTGCTGGATCCGCCACAGGCGGTGAGGAGCAGTGCTGCGGCACCGAGAGCCGCTACTGCGCCGTAGATCTTCTTGGACATTCGATGACGTCCCTTCCTCGCAGGTTTCCCTGCGCTGTTGAGGAGGATTGCCGTGCCAGGAACAGACCTGGGGGCAGATTGTTGCGTGCCCCAACATATGTGCGGATGGGGTAGGTGACAAGTTCACGCAGGTAACGAAACGACATAAAGCCGTAACGATTTGGTCACGGCAGACAGCTGAACGAAGTCAGCCGGAGAACCCCTGAAGGACCGGTCGCACCGGAAGGCCCGAAGCAAGGTAGGCCGCGTCGATCAGTTGCATCTGGGTGACCGCATCATCGAGGTCGTTCCGCAACGCGGCCCCGTTGCTTACGGCTGCCGCGAACGCGGCGAGCATGTATTGGTACGTGGGAGTTGTGCCGAGGTGCTCGGTTCGCGAGACCCCATCGACGTCGATGATCAGGCGATCGTCCTCCATCGGAAGGACAAAAGCCGGCGCCGCTATTGAACCCCGCGAGCACCTGAGACGGAACCCAAATCGAACGCTTGGCGCGCTCATGCCACTTCGCACGGTGGCGGTGGCTCCGCCGGGGTAGGCCAGTTCCGCGGTGAGATCGGCATCGACACCCGGGTTCGCCGAACTCTCGACGGCGAATGCGCTGGTCACCGCCGGCTCACCGCCAGCCCACCTACCGAGGAAACGGGCAAGGTGGAAGGCGTAGCAGCCAACATCCATCAGGGATCCGCCCGCCAGAGGGAAGGACCACCGGGGATCCTCGGGTGCTGGTGGCGGCATGATCATGTCGATGTCGGCGTGCTGGATGTCGCCCAGTTCTCCGCTGGTGAGCAACTCCTCCACCCTGAGCATGAGGGGGTGATAGAGGTAGTGGAAGGCCTCCATCACCACCAGGCCGCTGTCTTCGGCCGCAGCCCGAACCTCAATCGCCTCGTCCGCATTACTGGTGAACGGCTTCTCTCCGAGGACGTGCTTGCCCGCTGCAATTGCCGCCAGGTTCCACGGCCCATGCATGGCATTGGGCAGCCCGTTGTAGATGGCGTCAATCTCCGGGTCGGCAATCAGTGCCTCGTAGGAGTCTGATGCCCGCTCAAAACCGTGCTCCTCGGCATAGGCGGCTGCGCGTTGCGGGTCGCGGGCTGCGACGGCGACCAGACGGTGGCCAAGGGCGCGGGCCGGACGGATGACGGCCGCCGGTGCAATTCGGGAGGCGCCGAGAACGCCGATCCGCAGGGGTTCTGTCGTGGTCACGTGGCACCTTTGCTCTCAGTGGGACTCGCGGGATACGTCCGGACCCGAGCCACCGACAAGGAAGTCGAGGTCGGCCCCCGTGTCAGCCTGCTGGACGTGATCAACGTAAAGCATGGCCCATCCGCGATCCGGACGGGCGAAGGAGTCAAGCATTGCCGGTTCAGGTGCGCGGCCCGCAAGCACGTCTTCTGGGACGTCGACCTCGAGTCGACGTCCGGGGACGTCCAGCACGATCATGTCGCCGGTCTGCACCCGAGCCAGTGGCCCCCCGGCGGCTGCCTCTGGTGCAACGTGGAGCACGACGGTGCCGTAGGCAGTCCCGCTCATTCGACCGTCGCAGATGCGAACCATGTCGCGCACCCCTTGCTCGAGGAGCTTGCGTGGCAGCGGCATGTTCGCGACCTCAGGCATCCCGGGATAGCCCTTTGGTCCGCACCCGCGGAGGACCAGCACCGAATCCGCATTGACATCAAGGTCGGGATCGTCGATTCGACGGTGGAGGTCTTCAATGGAATCGAAGACCACCGCCGGACCACGGTGCTGCAATAGCCCGGGCGTCGCTGCTGCCGGCTTGATGATTGCTCCATCGGGTGCGAGGTTCCCCCGCAGGACGGCGATACCGGCCTGCGGGATCAACGGCTCGCTGCGCAGTTTGATCACCCCTGTGTCCCAGATCTGCGCGTCGTCGAGGTAGTCGACCAAGGGTCGACCGGTGACGCACCGGGCTGCCGGGTCGAGCAGGTCGCGCACCTGGGCCAGTACGGCGTGCAGGCCTCCTGCTCGGTGCAAGTCCTCCATCAAATGGACGCCGGCCGGCTGAAGGTTCACGAGCAGTGGGACATCGGCGCCGATCCGGTCGAAGTCCGCCAGGGTCAGGTTGATCCCCAATCGACCGGCGATCGCGAGCAGGTGCACGACAGCGTTGGTCGAGCCCCCGATTGCCGCCAGGGTCACGATGGCGTTGTGGAATGAGCCCGCGGTGAGCAGGGTCGCGGGCCGCCGGTCGGCCGCGATCATCTCCACGGCGAGCACCCCTGATGCATGTGCACCCTCAAGCAGTCGACTATCGGGGGCGGGAGTGCCGGCCAGGCCGGGCAGGACGGTGCCGAGGGCTTCCGCGAGCAGGCCCATGGTTGAGGCGGTTCCCATGGTGTTGCAGTGACCCCGGCTTCGGATCATGGCCGATTCCGACGCGGTGAAGTCCTCGGCGGTCATCGTGCCACCACGGACCTCTTCGCTGAGTCGCCAGACGTCCGTTCCGCAGCCGAGCGCTCGGCCGCGAAAGGTGCCGGTCAGCATCGGTCCGCCGGGCACCACGATGGCGGGGAGGTCGACCGACGCGGCCGCCATCAGCAGGGATGGGATGGTCTTGTCGCACCCGCCCAGCAGGACAACCCCGTCGATGGGATTCGCCCGCAGCATCTCCTCGGTCGCCATTGCGGCCATATTCCGCCAGAGCATGGCGGTTGGACGGACCTGAGTCTCGCCAAGGGAGACCACGGGCAGGTCCAGCGGAATCCCACCGGCCTCGTAGACGCCGTCACTCACAGCGCGGGCCACTTCGGCCAGATGGGAATTGCAGGGCGTCAAGTCTGAGGCCGTGTTTGCGATGGCAATGTGCGGTCGGTCCGCGAAGGCGTTGGCCGGAAGTCCCCGGCGCATCCAGGCCCGGTGAATGTAGGAGTTGCGGTCATTGCCCGCGTACCACTGGCTGCTGCGCAGTTCCGGCATGCCGATCCCGTCCTGATTCGCCGTGATGTGTGCTGACCCGTGTCGGTCGTGGGAGCTTCGCCAGCCTAGGGGAGTCGACCCGCGGAGCCGAGCCCGTGGCCCTCGGCGGTACAGTCCGTCGGCAAGTAACCCGCCGCTGGTGGCTCGTCCACCCTGCAGGTGCCCCACATGTACGAGACACGTGTCCTCACATGCACGTGTCCCCCATATAGAGGAGATGCAGGATCCATGAAGTTGATGCGTATCGGACAGGTCGGTGCCGAGAAGCCAATCGTCCGCCTGGATGAAGAGTCCTATATAGACGTGTCGGACGTCACCGCTGACTTCGACGAGGCCTTCTTCGGCTCCGGTGGCATCGAGCGCCTGGCATCAGTCGTGGCGCAGCGCCAGGCCGCCGGCAATGCCACTCGGTTCGCCGGCGAGCGCATCGGTGCCCCCATCGCGCGTCCCCACCAGATCCTGTGCATCGGCCTGAACTACAGCGACCATGCTGCCGAGACCGGTCAGCCCGTCCCGGAGGAGCCGATCCTCTTCACCAAATCGCCAAACACGCTGATCGGTCCGAATGACGACGTGCGGATCCCGCGTGGATCGACCAAGCCTGATTGGGAGGTCGAGTTGGGCATCGTCATCGGCCGTCGCACCAGTTACCTGGACTCGCCGGAGCAGGCGCGCGAGGCCATCGCTGGATTCTGCGTCGTGAACGATGTGAGCGAGCGGGCCTTCCAGATGGAGCGCAACGGCCAGTGGAGTAAGGGCAAGTCAGCGGAGACCTTCAATCCGGCCGGTCCTTGGCTCGTCACCCCGGACGAGATCGAGGACGTCTGCAACCTCGGCATGTGGCTCGATGTCAGCGGCGTCCGCCGACAGACCGGCAGCACGGCCACGATGATTTTCGATCCCTACGTCATCGTCCACTACCTGAGCCAGTTCCTCGTGCTTGAGCCGGGCGACCTGATCAACACCGGCACCCCGCCTGGCGTCGGGATGGGCCAAAAGCCTCCGGTATGGCTACAGCCTGGTGACGTCATGGAACTCGGCGTCGATGGACTCGGGAGCCAGCGGCAGAACGTCCTGGCACCTCGCTAGAAACCCATGCGCGCCTTCATCGTCTACGGGCCCGGGGAGTCCGCGGTCGCGGACGTCGCCCCCCCGGTCCCGGCTGGCGATGAGGTCGTCGTAGATGTGGAGCGCGTCGGGCTCTGCGGGACGGATGTCGAGTTCTTCACCGGTGAGATGCAGTACCTCCATGACGGCCACGCGCACTTTCCAATGCGGCTTGGTCACGAGTGGGTCGGCCGGGTCAGCGCCTTGGGCAACGGAGTTGACGAGTCATGGCTGGGTCGAAGAGTCACCGGAGACACCATGCTGGGATGCCAGCGCTGCCGGCGCTGCCTCCAGGGTCATCAGCATGTGTGCGCGGACCGCACCGAGATCGGCATCCGCGGTGATCGGCCCGGGGCATTGGCAGAGCAGATGGCCGTGCCTGCCTGGGCCCTGCACCCGCTGCCCGATTCGGTGGATGCGGTGCGCGGCGCCCTGGTTGAGCCGGGGGGCAATGCACTTCGATGTGTTCAGGCAGCGCAACTGGCGCCGGGTGATCGGGTCTTGGTCCTCGGCCCCGGAACGATCGGCCTCCTCGTGGCGATGTTCGCGCGAGCCGATGGAGCCGAGGTGCACCTCATGGGTCTCACTGCTGCGTCCCTGGCCTTCGCGCAGAGCCTTGGGTTCGAGAATTCCTGGACGATCGAGCAACTGCCGCACCTGCCCTTCGACGCCGTCATCGATGCATCCCACGCGCCTGAGCTACCGGCACTGGCGATAGACCTGGTCGAACCGGGCAAGCGGGTCGTCTATATCGGGTTGGCCGGAACACCGAGCACGATCGACTCACGGAAGCTGGCCTTCAAGGACGTCACGGCCGTCGGAGTGCTCAGTGCATCACCTGGGCTGGCCGGGGCGATTGAGCGGTACGCGTCAGGTGAGGTCGATCCAACGCCACTGGTGGCAGCGACCGTTGGCCTGGATTCGGTCGCCGAGGTGCTGGCCGGTGGCCGACCCGAAGGTTCGGGCCAGGGCCCGAAGATCCATGTCGATCCGAGTAGGGGATGAGGATTTCGATGGACGACGACACTGCTGCCCAGGAGTTCACGGGCCTGGTGGCACTGGTTACTGGCGGTGCTAGTGGCATCGGCGCGGCGACGGCCCGACTGCTGATGAGCAGGGGGGCGCGGGTGGCCGTTCTCGATCGCGAGCTGGCGGGTGCCCCGGAGGGTGCGCTCGCAATTTCCTGCGATGTGACTGATCGGGAGGGGGTTGACCGGGCGGTCCGCCAGGTCGCTGAGGTTCTGGGTCAACTGGACATCGTGGTGAACAATGCCGGGATCGGTTCGGCAGGCGACGTGTCGGCCAATGACGACGAGGAGTGGCATCGGGTCCTCGACGTCAACGTGGTGGGAATGGCTCGGGTTGCGCGCGCGGCTCTGCCGTACCTACGCAGGTCCGCGCATGCCGTGATCGTCAATACCTGCTCCGCGGTCGCCTTCGTCGGCGTCCGCAATCGCGCCCTCTACAGCGCGAGCAAGGGAGCGGTCGAGGGCCTCACCTTGGCAATGGCAGCCGACCATGTCCGCGAGGGGATTCGGGTGAACGCCGTTGCACCCGGGACGGCCAGCACCCCCTGGGTTGAGCGGCTTCTTGCGGCGGCGGAGGACCGGAGTGCGGCCGAGCAGGCGCTCAACGACCGTCAGCCCCTCGGCCGAATGGTCACGGCGGACGAGGTCGCGCATGCGATTGCCCACCTGGCTTCCCCGCTGAGCGCGTCTACCACGGGAATCGTGCTCCGGGTCGATGCGGGCATGACCACCCTGCGTATCTAAGTGCCCATGGATGCCATGGTGCCGATCTTCGGCTGGGCCCTTGCCATCGCATCGAGCGTGGCAGTGTGGCCGCAGGCGATTCGCGCTCTGCGCACCCGTGATGTCACCGGACTCTCCCTGCTGGCGACCATGGCCGGTGCCTGCACCGTCCTGGCCTGGTGTGCCTACACCCTTGCGATCGGTGACCTCCCGGCCTTCGGCAGTTCCGCCGGACCGCTGGCTGCCTGGCTCGTCGTCCTCGCCGTCATGATCAGCGTCGGCGTCCGTGGGGCCCGGCGCTGTGTCGCAGGGATCCTTGGACTTGCCCTGGTCAGCGCCGCACTGCTGTGGCTGCTCGGCCGGGATGTCGTGGGCTGGATTGGGCTCCTTGCCGCTCTGGGTTCCGTTGGCTGGTCCCTTCCGCAATTGTGGACGGCCCTGCGGCGCAGTGATCTCAGCGGTGTGTCGACGTTGGCGTTCGGGTTGATTGCGCTGGAGAGCTTCGGCTGGCTGGCGTATGCGGCGTTCACTGAAACCTTGGCCTACGTCCCCGGCTCAGCCGTCCAACTGGTGGCGGCAGCCATCATTGCCTTGCAGGCATCCCGTGCCCACCGGCGCAATGGTCGAGCGCAACTCGTGCTTTCGAGAGTGTCAGATGGTCTGGTCGGTCGGGGTTAGGCCAAGGGCAATTGCTGCGTCATCGAAGGCCTGACCGGGATCACGAACGTCGAGCAGGATGCTGACCATCCCGGCCCGGATCCCACCATCGACGTAGGTCGGGTTGTCGTCGATGAAGACAAGGGTCTCGGCCGGTAGGGCCATCAGATCGATCGCTACCTCGTAGGCCCGCGGGTCCGGCTTGCGGATACCTAGTTCGGACGAATCCACCAGGACGGGGAACAGCGAAAACCACGGCTGTGACTCCACCCAAGAGCGACCCTGGAAGTCCATCAGCTCATTGGTCAGGATGCCCACCGACAGGCCAGCGGCCACCGCCCGGTTCACCAGGGAGATGGCCTGAGGGCGAAGGGGGTCGATTCCGGGAGTTTGGAACATCGCCCGCATCAGGGTGGGGTGACCATCCAGGGGCGCACCATTGGCAACAGCGCGATCGGCGAAGTCCAGCCAGTACTCTCGCTCGGTCGCCTCACCTTCCAGATATCGCTGCCATCGTGCGTCGCCCGCAGGATCGAGCGGGCCACGGCCGACCACGGTGCCCGGCTTCAGTCCGCGGAGTCGCTCGTATTCGTCCGCGATCTCCCAGGCCGACTTGAAGAGCACCACCCCGACATCGAGCAGGAGGCCTCGACCAACTGTGGTTTCTGACATGTGACCTCCACTTGCGGGTGCTCCACCCTACTGAGGGTCCGCCCGGATCATCCGCGGCGGCAGGCGGGCGACGAACGGAATCGTCCTTTCTCCACACCGTGAAATGTTGTTGCCTGGGTAGGCTGCGGGCGTGGATGATGCTGTGGTCTCGAGAGAGATCGCCGTATTGCTCGTTCAGTCAGCTGAGCGGCTTAAGGCCGATTTCGCGCGCTCAGTTGCACCCCTTGGCCTCTCGGTCCCGGCGGCTCGAGCCCTCCTGCTTCTGGACGAGCCCGTCCCCATGCGAGTGCTCTCGGACCGACTCGCCTGCGATCAGTCCTACATCACCCGGATTGCGGATGAACTCGAGCAGGGCGGCCTCGTCCAGCGAACGAGGGGTACGGATCGACGCATCCAATTGCTTGAATTGACCGATGCCGGAACTCGCATACGAGACGTACTTGCGATTGCGGTCTCGGCTGAGAATCGGGTGCTGAGTCGGCTGGGCGATGCTGACCGCACGGCCTTGAGGGAGATACTCCAGCGACTTATGTCCGACTGAGTGGTTGGCGGTTGGCAGCGAACCCTGGGTCTTTCGGTAACGCGATAGCCTGAGCCGATGCGCTCTCGCGGGATCACGGCCCAACGGGCGATTAAGGTGCTGACAGCGGTGATGGCACCCTTGATGGTGACCGGCGCCATTGCTGGCCCGGCTCATGCGGAGGACAACCCCGCGGCAATCACGGTGGCGCTGGGCAAAGGTCCGGCCTTTAGTGCGCAATTCGTGCCGATCCTCACCTTTGGCTCACCGATACTCGTGTCCGCCTCATCCACGTCTGGTCAGCCGGTTGCGATCGCTGGCCAAGGTGGGTGCGCTGTCGACATGCAGGCCACCTCACCGGGTGCCCCCGCCCAGGCAATCGTCTCGGCAACGTCCACTTCGCAGCCCTGCCAGCTCTCGGTCACCTCTGCGGCGGGAAGCGGGTTCACGGTGGGCAGCGGCGCTTACACCTTGCGGACCCAGTTGGGGAGTCAGCTGCTTTCAGTCAAGTCCGCGGGACGCCGGGTTGAGCGCGGCTCGCAGGTGATCCTCGGAGCCAAGCGTCTCGTCACTGATCGTGGCCAGCCGGCGTCGGTGACCGTAACCAACGGCACCAAGAACTGCGCGATCGTCACCAAGAAGTCAGTTGTCACAGTGCAGTTCGGTGACAAAGAGGGCGCATGCACTGTTGCCATCTCGGCACCGGGTATCGACGGGCAGTTCATCCCGTATCGGCGGCTCTTCGTCTTCACCATCGCCTAGCGGTGAACCTGCGGCGTCGCATTGATTGGGTCTTCCGGTGGGAAGGGTGCACGATGCGCAGATGAGGAATACGTCTGGCGGTCCCGCACGATGGAGCAGACTCGTCGCACTGACTGCTGCGTTGCTGATTGCCACCGGCTCGGTCGCCGTGTCGGCCAGCCCGGCACCGGCCGCCACCCAGGTTGGTGGAGTCCAGGTGGGTGGGGTCCAGGTGGAGAAGTGCGAAATGGTGTTGGCCGCGGGGGTCGAGGCGTGGTGCGGCGAATTGCCCCGTCCGTGGGATCCGAAGAATCCGTCGGCTGGGACTTTGAATGTGGGGTTTGTCCTTGTTGCCCCCGAGGGCACCCTGCCGTCACAGGTTCCAGCTCGGGCCGTCGTGGCGATCGAGGGTGGTCCCGGCTACGCGAGCACTGAGAGTGCCCAGACCTACACGGAGATGCTGCTGCCGCTTCTCACCGACCGATTGCTTGTTGTCATGGATGCCCGGGGCACGGGCGGATCAGCACCCATTGCCTGCCCGGCACTTGACAACGGAACCCTCGAATGGTCTGACGCGGTGGCGGCCTGCGGAAGGCGATTGGGACAGCGGGTGGAGCTCTACTCCAGTGCCATGGCCGCGGACGACCTTGCCGCCCTGCTGGAGACTCTGGGCTATCCACGTGCCGATGTCTACGGGGACTCGTACGGAACCTTCCTCGCCCAGGTCTTCGCCGGCCGTCACCATGACCGAGTCCGCAGCCTCGTCCTGGACGGTGCCTATCCGGTGGTTGGTGAGTCCGCCTGGTACCCAACGCAGGGGCCCGCTCTCCGGCTTGCCCTTGACCGCGTGTGTCAGCGGTCCACCGCCTGTTCGCCGGCGGACTCAGCGACGCTCGGCAGACTCGCGGCAGTCCTGGCCAAAGTCCGCGCGAAGCCGATCCAGGTCCGCGCTCCGGGTTCCGACGAAGGGTTCCACCGAGTCCGCATCGATGCCCCAAGCCTCGTTGAACTCGCCTTCAATGGGACGTACAACACTCCTGTCTATCGAGGACTGGACGCTTCCCTCGGTGCGGCACTGAAGGGTGACTGGCTGCCCCTGGGTCGGTTGATGGCGGAGACCCTCTACTCGACCGGCTCTGCTGACCCGGTGAACGTCTACAGTTCCGGCCAGGCCACAGCTGTCTCGTGCCACGACTATCCGCAGTTGTTCGCTATGGATGCCCCATTGGCAACTCGGCGGGAGCAGCTTCGGGCGAATATCCAGCAGATGATTGCGACGGATCCCGGCCTTTACGGTCCGTTCGCGATCCGCGAATACCTCGATTCGAACTGGGCGGAGCAATCGAGTTGCCTTACCTGGCCGACCCTCGACCTTGATCCGGACCGGCAGCCCGGGCCGATCGGTGGCTATCCGGATGTCCCGACCCTGGTCATCTCCGGCGACCTGGACACCATCACGACCGCTGCGGAGGGGGAGCTTGTTGCGGCCCAGTTCCCCAGGGCTCAGCACTTGATCGTCGCCAACGGCCTGCACGTGAACGCGATGGGGGATCCGAATTCGTGCGCCGCCACCGCGGTGCGAGCCTTCCTTGCCGACAGCGCAAGTCCGGTGACTCAATCCTGCGCACTGCCCGCGATCAGAACGGCGCGGTCCTATGCGCGCTCGTCAGCGGCGATGCCACTGGACGAGGCAGTTCAGCAGACGGTCGAGGACGCCTTCGATCGGGCACTCCAGACCTACGGCACGTCGGGGCTTGGCCTGCGCGGTGGTACCTGGAAGTCGAAAGGCTGGCCGTCGACTCGGATAACCCTGACCAACTACCGCCTCTACGGCGACCTACCGGTTAGCGGGAGGGTCACCTGGAACGCGGGCACCGGATCAGTTGTTGCGGCCGTGCGGGTGGCTGGCCGCGGGAAGGGCCGAATGTGGCGCGGCAGTTGGAACGCCTTAACCGGGGTTGGTGCGGCAGTTGAGCCCTAACCTGTGCGGGTGACTGGATCGTACGCAGCGATGAATCGACTGGCGCGATGATCAACGGCTCAGCCGTCGTCACTGGTGGGGCGCAGGGGATCGGATTCGCGATCGCCCGAAAGCTCAGCGAACGGGGTGTTCCTACGGTGCTCACGGATATCGATGGCGAGGCTGCGCAGGCTGCTGCGGAGTCACTTGGCCCGCATGTGGTCGCGGTAACACAGGATGTCCGAGATCCCGAGTCGCACCGCCTGGTGGCCCACCGCGCCCAGCAGATGGCGCCCCTCTCGCTGTGGGTCAACAATGCGGGCGTCCTCGCTTCGGGTGCGGCCTGGCAGCACTCCGATGACGAGTCGTTCAGATTGCTCGACGTGAATATTCGCGGGGTGGTTGCAGGTTCCCGGGCGGCCATCGAAGCCATGACGGTGCATGGGGGGACGATCATCAACATCGCATCCCTGTCCGCTCTCGTTCCGGTGCCGGGCTTAGCCCTGTACGCGGCATCGAAAGCAGCCGTACTCTCCTTCACCGGATCACTCCAGGGGGATCTCGACAGGGCGGGACTACCGATCAAGGCAAGGGCGCTTTGTCCTGACGTGTCCTGGACTTCGATGGTCTCGGCGAGACTCACTGATCCGTCGGCTGCCATCCTGTTCTCGGGGCCAAAGCACCTGCATCCTGACGAGGTGGCTGTGGCTGCGTTGGCACTCGTGGGCAGTCGTCAGGTATTTCGAGTTATGCCGCGTTGGCGCGGGGTGATGGCCCGCACACTGGCCATGTCTCCCGCCTTTGGACTCCGCCTGGCTGATCCGATCACGGAGCGAGGACGAAGGCGCCAGATCAGTCGGCGAGGGGCTGAATCCCAGATACCCCCTGGGGTATGATCAAGCCACAACACTCTGGGGCTTTCCGAGGAGCAATTGCATGTCATCCACTGACCGACCTCGCACACCGGTACTTGCATGATCGCGTCGAGTGAGACTCCGGCCGTCGTGGTGACGGCGGCTTTCGACCTCATCGCGGCGGGTGCTGTTCTCGTCGATGTGCGGGAGGACGACGAATGGGCAGCCGGGCACGCCCCGCAGGCAAGGCACATTCCCCTGGACACCCTGCCGTCGATGCCACTCGGCCCTGAGTACGAAGGTCGGGTCATCGTCATATGTCGATCGGGTCGACGATCCGATGCAGCAACCATGCACCTGCGTGGTCGAGGGATCGACGCCTACAACCTGATTGGTGGGATGCAGGCATGGCAGCAGGCCGGTGGTCCGGTCATCAGTGACGATGAGACCCCAGGAAGGGTGATCTGAGGATGTCCTCCTCGCGCGGATCGGCAACTGAACTTCAGATCGTCCCCATCGATACGCCGAACCTTGGCGACCGGAGTTACCTCGTTGGACTCGGTCGGGCCGCGGTTGTCATCGACCCGCAGCGCGATATCGATCGGGTGACGTCGATCCTCCATGAGCGTGACTGGACGATCAGCCACGTTTTCGAGACGCACTTCCACAATGACTACGTGAGTGGCGGTCGCGCTCTGGCCGAGCAGGCAGGTGCCGAGTACGTCGTGCCCGATGGCATGGACATTGCATTCAGCGCTCGTCAAGTGAAGGACGCGGACCAGGTCGATACCGGTGTTGGCCCGATCCGAGTCCTGCACACTCCCGGGCATACCCCCAACCACGTTTCCTTCACCCTGAGCGACGGCGGACAGGATCGTGCGATCTTCACCGGGGGGTCGCTTCTATTCGGAAGTGTCGGTCGGCCGGATCTTCTCGGCCCGGCAATGACCGAGCCACTTGCGCGAGCGCAATGGCAATCGATGCAACGGATTGCTCGTGAGGTCACCGAGAGTGCGCAGGTTTATCCGACTCACGGCTTCGGATCCTTCTGCAGCGCCACTGCCACCGTCGGCAATGAGTCCACGGTCGCTGAGCAGGTGCTCGCGAACCCCGCCTTCAGCACTCCGCAGGACGAGTTCGTGTCCGAGTTGATCGCCGGACTCGATACCTATCCCGCTTACTACCGCCATATGGGCCCTGCCAATCAGGCCGGAGCCGGCCCTGTCGATCTGTCCCTGCCGGGGTTGGCAACTCCACAGGACATTGCGCGACGCATCGCCGCAGGGGAGTGGGTTGTCGACCTGCGCCATCGTCGGCTGTACGCCAGCGATCACCTGCTGGGCACACTCTCCTTCGATGTCCATGGCAACGCCGTCACCTACCTTGGCTGGCTGATCGACTGGGGAACCCCGATCACCCTGCTGGGCGCTGATCCCGAGGAAGTTCAGGAGATGCAGCGTGAGCTCGTTCGGATCGGCATCGATCGTCCAGCTGCCTATGCCGTGGGGACGCCTCGCGATTGGACCAGTGACGAGGCACCGCAATCGGCCTATCGCCGTGCTGCTCATGGTGAACTCGCAGCCGCCTTGCTCGACGACCAAGACATTCCGCTGCTCGATCTGCGCCGAAATGGTGAGTGGCGCGACGGGCACATCCGCGGTGCCCTGCACGTACCCCTGCACGAGCTTCGAGGCCGGATGGACGAGGTCAAGGCGTGGGCGGCGCAGCGAGCCGAGCATGGTCCGGTGTGGATCTACTGCGGTAGTGGTTTCCGCGCATCGATCGGAGCCTCGATTCTGGAAGCGGCAGGCGTTGGCATAGTCCACGTCGATGATGACTTCACGAATGCCGCCGCTGCTGGTCTGCCCATCGACGTTCCCAGCCGTGATCATCGGCTGGGTGCGACCTACGCGGACTGATCGGCACCCGTCCATGTGGAGGCCACCCAGCAGGGCCCGCGCGTGGTAGAGATCGAAGCCCTGTTAGTCGGCGTGGGCATCGGTGCCGTCCTCGGCCTGATCGGAGCCGGTGGCGCGGTGGTCGCGGTACCGGCCTTCATTTACCTTTTCGGCTTTGCTCCGATGCAGGCAACGACGGCATCCCTTGCCGTGGTCGCCGCCTCCGCAGCCAGCGGGCTCGGCCCCCGGCTTCGAATGGGTCAGGTCCGCATTCGACAGGGGGTCACCTTCTGGGCACTCGGGCTGATCGGGACCTTCGTCGGCGCGCGTCTTGCACCGCACGTACCCGAGGCACTCACCCTGACCGGCTTCGCCGCCGTCATGCTTGGCGCAGCAGTTGCTATGTGGCGCAAGTCCGATCAAGTCGTCCCGGACGAGTCACCGAGACGGGCGCCGTGGTTGCTCCCCTTGGTGGCAATGGCGATTGGACTGCTCACCGGGATATTCGGCGTGGGTGGCGGATTTCTGATCGTTCCCGCCCTTGTTCTTGGATTTGGTTTCCCGTTTGCGATTGCCGCCGGGACGTCCCTGCTGGTCATTGGACTCAACAGCATCGCTGCTCTGGCCTTTCGCGTGGACACCTGGAGCCAGATCCCATGGCATGTGCCGTTGCTTGTCGTCCTCGGTGGGCTAGTGGGATCGCTCGTTGCGTCAGCCTTCAACCGCGGCATTCCGCAGCGGCCGCTGGAGAGAGCATTTGCCGTGCTGCTGGTGATCCTTGCTGCCTGGATGCTTATCGCCACCCTGGTGCTCAACGTCTGACTGCTGATACGGCCTACGCATACCGGAGGGGGTATTGGGGTACGGTGACCGCATGGCGCCTGACCCCATGATGAGACGGCAGATCATCAATCGAATGAAGCGCGCGCGTGGCCAGCTTGACGGAGTCATCGCGATGATGGAGGAGGGGCGTCCGTGCGCGGACGTCGTAACCCAATTGGCTGCTGTGTCCAAGGCCCTTGATCGCGCCGGCTACAAGGTGATCGTTACCGAACTGAAGACCTGCCTCGAAGAAGGCAAGGATTCTGAGCAGTCAGCGGCTCAGTTGGAAAAGCTCTTCCTGTCCCTGGCCTGAGCGCAGGCGCTGGACAGCAGGGACCACCACCTTCCTTGGTTGACCTTCTGCACGGCAAGCACCAACGGTACGTCCGTACCTTTGGACCTAACCCAGAGCGTGAAGGCAAACGGCTTCGACGACTCGCCCATCGAATGCCCATCGCACCGACCTGAACTGCGTGCCTCGATTGGGAGTCGGCTATTCGCCTGATCGGCTACCCGCCAGGGTAGGGGTGCCAAGGGCATGAAGTCGACGAGGACAGAGCCGAGGGTTCCCGTAACCTCGATCGCCGAGGCTGACGGCATGCGACGAGTGATTTCGACATAGCCGCGCCATACCTGCCGACCATCGTTGATGGCGGGCACCCAGTCACTGCCGAGGGTGAAGGTGGCACTCTCCTGTAGCGACTCAACCGCGCAGTCATGAGTGCGAATGCGCTCGAGCAGGCCGTCGTCCGCGAGTTCGGCAAGGGTTATCTCGCGCAATCGACCCTGTGCATCGCTGATCGTGACGATGCCATTCGTCGTCACCGGTGTCGTGGTGTCCGAGCAGTCAGGGGCGGCCAGCGTCACGGGCAGGGCGACGGCGACGTTTGGCTGGATGAGAACGGATGGGTGCTCCCAAGGCACCTGCACTTGCCGGATGAAGCCGGGGGCGTCAAGTCGAACGTCGGTAACTGACACCGGAGCGGGGTCATCGAATGTCAGTCGAAGGGACACGACGCGCTTGATCTGATCACGCCGTTGCTGGGTGATGCTGGCGGCTATTCCGCCTACCACCACGGCGACGGTCATCAGGGATGTGTCCTTCGACGTCGCTGACGAAAGTACCGAACCCAAGCCTGTCGACGGGCCCGAGCATCCGGCAAGCAGCAGGCAAAGGGATGCGGTGAGTGAGTTGGCGATCGAGGTGATGCGCATTCGTCTACTCAATTGGCTGGCGCGGCCAGGTGTACGCCATCGGATCGCTGAACTGACAACTGCACATCTGGCCCGGCGATGCACGACAGCACATGGCCCCCGGCTGACCTGTCGCGAGTCAACCCATGCAGATGCAATCCGGGTGCTCCAACGCCGGCCAGGTCGGACCCGGTGCGAAAGCCGACCAGCACTGCGGTTCTCTGGCCAAGGTCGAACACGCTCTGGGTGGCGACCACGCTGGCGAGGGAGGTGTATGGCTTCGGCTGGGCGGGCACGCTTCGGGTGATGAGACTGGTGAAGGTGCCGCGGACTCGAACGGCCACGATGCCGCCGGCCGTGCCGGCAAGGTCATTGACGAGCGGCGTCAGGCTGGCGCACGTCGTGCCCGGTGGGATGGGCGCAGATGAATCAGGGGTGAAGGCAATTGCCTCGGCGAACGGGGTCCGGGTGCTGACCGTGACTGGTGCTGGCCGACCGTCAGTGCCCACCCGGTAGGGAACGCCGCCGACGATGACGAGCTCGCCATCGAGCTGGTCCAGAGTGCCGAGGCCGATGGCATTACGCGAAGGCTGCAAGGTCAGGACGGATGACAACGGCGCCAGGCCCTCGTAGTTGGGCGAGATGAGCGAGTCGTAGGTACCCACCTGCAGCACCGGTGAGTCAACGCCGGCCCGGGCCGGAGCGGAGGACGAGGCCAGGGCTATGGCCAGGACACCAATCAGCGGGAGGGTTCGACCAAACCTCGTGACGGGCATCGCGTCAGGCTAGTCGGTTCAGCCGCGATGCCTTCGGGAATGCGTCGGGAGAGCCGCGTTCGGTGGGAGGTGAAGGTCCGCCGCGAACTGGGCCCCGGCCTTTCGTGGCTTCGCGCAGGTTCGCCTATGTCCGAGGCTTGTCCGTTGACCGGTGGATACATGGGTTACCCAGGTGACATGCTCGAATCTCCAGCAGTGGAGGCAGACGTGTCGAGCCAGCCGGTGGATCCTGACGCTGTGGGCGAGCATGCCGCCCGTAGCGCTCATGGGAGACGGTGGATGCCACCGGCCAGGCCGGTGATCGCGGGCCTGCTGGCGATGGAGGCCCTCGTGGCAACGGCCTTCGTGATCTGGCCGCCGGTAGTCCAGAATCGTCCGACCAATGAGGTGCTCGCGGCCGTGCTCGCCGTGGCCGCAGTGGGGTGCGCGGTTCGCCCGAGCTACCGCGGGCCGCCGTGGTTCGCGGAGGCGTGGCTGGTCGTCGCGTGGGGGCTGCCGCTGGTCGTCATCGCCACCCGCAGGACGGAGGTCTCCCAGTTGCTGTGGGCGGCCATTCTCATCCTGGTCGCCGTCCTGGCGGCGTTCTACCTGCCGACTCGCAGGGCCTGCTACCAGGTCGCGGCGATGGTCGTGGGCTACGTGATCGCCGCAGTGAGATTCGACCCTCCGACTCGTCCACTCTTCGTGTTCGGGTACGTCCTGTGCATAGCGGTGTGCGCCTTCGCGGTTGCAGTGATGCGCTGGGACCGTGACCGCGCCCCGGCCGAGCTGGAAGAAATCGCGATGACCGACCCGCTCACCGGGGTTCTCAACCGGCGCGGGTTGGAACTCAAGGCGAACGCAGTCCGGGCGAACGCCGCCCGAGCCGGCCAGCCCAGCATCGTCGCCCTCTTCGACCTCGACGGGCTCAAGGACCTCAACGACAGCCTGGGACACGACGCTGGCGACGAGTCCATCAAGGACGTGGCCACCCACTGGCACGGTGTCCTGCGGGAGGGCGACGTGTTCGCCCGCGTCGGCGGCGACGAGTTCGTGATCGTCCTGCCCAATGCCGACGAGTCAGCTGCCAGGGCCCGTCTCACCCGGCTTCGCGACGCTGCCCCCCATCCATGCTCACAGGGCTGGACCGTGTGGAGGACTGATGAGCCGCTCGACGAGGCCATCGAGCGCGCCGACGCGCTGATGTACGCAGACAAGACCGAGCGCAAGGCTGGCAGGCAGCCGCAGGAGTACGAATAGGAAGTTTCTGGCCCTTTTCAGTGCGGGAGTGAGGGACATTCGGTCGCCGGGGGCACGAAATCACCTCGAGGCGGATGGTGCCGAGCCAGCCGATGACGCGGATGCAGCGATGGCGACCGCCAACTCCTGTCAGCGTCCCGCTTTCGGAGGCCATGTGCCAGTAGCCCTAACGCATGGTTTTCTCCGCGCCCGGGATTCGGGCACGTGACAGGCGTTGCCATTCGTTGTTACCTTGCGGCTCCCAGTGTCACCGATACTTCCGGGTCTGGGCTGATGATTGGGGCTGCATGAAGGTATCGAAAAGCTCGGGGATCAGCGCCGCGCTAATCGGCTGCATGCTCGGGGCCATGATTGCCACACTGCCCGGCGCATCGGCGGAACCCATGGCCGACCGGCAGGTGCGGCCCGGCCTCCCGGCCGTGAGCGCCACGGCGACAGCCCCCGCCCGCGTCACCATGGTGGGAGGCCCACTTTTGCAGGTGAAGGTGGGTCCGTCTCAGGTGGGTCCGGGTGCCTGGACATTTACGCTGGAACGGCGCTCAGGCACTTCCTGGGAGCGTGCCGGGGCCTATCGCACCAAGGGGACATTGGACGAAGTTTCGTTGCCCGTAACCGCGGGCACTTACCGGGTGGTGGTGCCGGCCCAGCATGGCTATCAGGCGACGACCTCGAAGCCGAGGGCGTACGCCCCGACCCCGGACATTAAGGTTTCTGGACACGGCGCGCTTGAGTTGAAGGTTGGCCCGATCCGCGACTGGCAGGTCACGCTTGAGCGCAAGACCGATCAGGGCTGGTCGAAGGTCAAGACCGCGAAGACCCGCGGACTGAAGCGAATGGTCTTCACCGTGGATGCGGGGACGTATCGGGTGCAAACTGCGGCCAACGGCCGATTCCCCGCATTCACGAGTAAGCCGTTCGAATTTGTCCCTCA